>CASFSC010000208.1 GCA_949296995.1 uncultured Alistipes sp.
TAGTTTTCGGTACGTTTTCAAGGTCAAGGGTAGTTACCTGGAACATTGCTCCGGCACCTTCCGCGTCGCTGCCTGTAATTAATGGAGTATGGAGATAATAAAATCCGCGATCATTGAAATATTTATGTATGGCATATGCCATTGCATGTCGTATACGTAAAATAGCTCCGAATGTATTGGTACGTGGGCGCAAATATGCTATTTCACGTAAAAATTCCAAAGAGTGTCCTTTTTTCTGCAAAGGATATGTTTCGGGATTTGCCGGGCCATAAAGTACTATGTTTTTTGCCTGAACTTCAACTCCCTGACCGGCACCTTGCGATTTGACCAAAGTCCCTTCGACTTTTAGACATGCACCGGTAGTGATAGATTTAAGCAGATTTTCGTCAAAATTTGCCACATCTACTACGATTTGCAAATTGTGGATTACAGAGCCATCGTTGAGAGCTATGAAAGCTACGTTTTTATTACCGCGTTTGGTTCTGACCCAACCTTTGACAACAACATCTGTTTCGAAAGCCGTCGATTTCAGCAGCTCTGCAATTTTAATTCTTCCTCCGCTTAACATATCTGTTTGTGTTATATTATGATTAAATTAAGTTTCGCAAAGTTGGTAAATTTTTTTCAAGAGTGAAAATAATAAAAGGCAAATCGAAACATCGATTTGCCTTTTATGTCTATTCAATATGTTTTTACGTTACATGTTGCCAGGAAATTCTTGAGTTTCCCCTTGGAATGTGAGTGCAACAGTAGGTTTACATCCGCTTTCATTTTCAAGCCATTCTACTGAAAAATATCCTGATGGATCGGTTGCTTCTGCAACTGATACTATCAGACTTCCACCTGGTGCAAAAGCTCGAGTTCCACAAATCGGATTGTATCGCATAGGAGAACTTGTCATAATGTTCAGAACATCTGTAGTATACATTGTCGTAGAGGTTGTAACATCTGGACTTATAGAAAATTTAGTGGATTTCAGAACTTCTGCTGAACCACTGAACGTATCCGGTACGACGGTGTAAATGGCTGTCCAATAGGATTTGAAATCATCGTCAGATGAATATGCCTGTGGATAAGAGAGAACAGAACGCATATTTATTGTCCATTTGTCCCCGGTGTTCTGAATCATGTATGAATTATTGGCTTGTGGTATTTCTATGATGATATCGTAGTTGCCGTAAAATATAGTATATGGACTTGAAGTATTAGTTTTGAGATTCCATATCGCATTCGGTTCCTGAAGGGTTGCGTAACCATTGGTTATTATTTCAAGCTGTCCTGTGCGTTTCAAGTCAGTGCTGAGGTTGCTATTGTTGGATATAATGTATTTACCCTCCGTTTCATCATATGAAATATTGGTGTTTTCTCCCAACAGTTTGTTCTTTATCTCTTCATTTTTGTAATCGCCATCGCTGTCGACTAACAATGCGTTGAATCTTAAGGCCACATTGAATGGGTCTAAAGCTATGGTGTTTTGTTTCATGATAGATTCATAGGTGAGTAATATAATTCCCATTTGAGTTCCTCCACCATCGTCATCCGGTTTATTGCATGAACTGAATGTACAGATAAATGTCGCTAATAAAGATGTTATAATGAACAGTTTTCTCATATGTATAATATTTTAGATATTGAGATTAAAATTGATATATAGACGTATAAATGTCGAAAAATGTTGCGTGTGAGTTTTATTTTTTTTGCATATAATTTGCAAAGCTACATTAAAAAAAGGTTTATTTTTAATAATTGAAAAAAAAGTTGATATTTGTAATATTTTAAGCATTGAATATGAAACATACATACCTGAAATTGACCGATAATCAGGTGGCTGCATTGAAGTCGAATGGATGTAATGCCGAAAAGTGGGATAATATAGAAGTTTGTGAAGGATTTAACCCCGCTTTTGTGAGAAATGTCTATTTCGGAGGTCATGTCAAAATAGGAGATATCGATGATTCTACCGTTAATGTTTACGGTATATCAAAACATTTGGGATTGTATAATTGTTCGATATATAATTCTTTTATCGGAAATAATGTTTATATATCAAATATCGGGAGTCATATAGCCAATTATAATATAGAGGATAATGTTGTTATAGAAAATGTAGGGACAATAGCGTGTGAGGGAGTAAGCAGTTTTGGCAACGGGGTAGAGGTTTCATCTGTGAATGAAGCTGGTGGTAGGGAAGTCCCTATCTATGACGGTCTTACCTCTCAGATCGCATATATAATAGCGATGTACCGTCATCGTCCGGCAACTGTGAAACGGTTGAGCGATATGATTCTGAAATATGCTGAAAATGTAACTTCGGATAGAGGTACCATTGGAGAAGGGGTTGTCATTACTAATTCCACCTCTATTGTGAATGTAAAAATAGGCCCTTATGCAGTGATAAACAGTGTTTCGTCGCTTAGAGAAGGAACTGTTAACAGTACAAAAGAATCTCCTTCGACAGTTGGTATAGACGTTATAGCTTCTGATTTTATCATGGCCTGTTCTTCAACGGTCGATACAGGTTCTATGTTGCGTCGTTGTTTTGTGGGTGAAGGAACAATGATCGAGAATGGGTTTTCAGCAGAAAATTCTCTGTTTTTTGCCAATTGTCATTGTAATCACGGAGAGGCTTGTGCTGTTTTTGCAGGCCCTTATACAGTGACACATCATAGATCGACGTTACTTATAGCCGGTTACTTTTCTTTTTTTAATGCCGGAAGCGGAGCCAATCAGAGTAATCACATGTATAAGTCGGGACCTGTACACCAGGGAGTCCATCTAAGAGGATGTAAATTTGGAAGTGATGCGTATATTTTGCTTCCTGCAAGGACAGGAACTTTTACGGTTGTTACCGGACGTCACTACAGTCATTATGATACGGCAGAAATGCCATTTTCTTATATTGTGGATGAAAATGGCGATTCACATTTGATTCCTGGTATCAATTTACGTAGTTGTGGTACGGCCCGAGATGTGAAAAAATGGCCTCAGCGAGATAAACGTAAAGGTGTGGCTCATGATATAATAAACTTTGAAATGATGACTCCTTATACGGCAGATCGTATTATGACAGCCATTGGGATCATTCAAGTATTGCTTGCCAAAAATCCCACACTTGAAGTCGTAACGTGGAACCGTGTTAAAATCAAACAGTCTAGACTTAGAAAAGGATTAATGTTTTATCGACAGGCTATAAATAGTTATTTGAGTAAATTGATATCGGAAGGAGTGACTGTGTCGGGAGATTATATGCCTCATGGCAATGTTGAGGAATGGACCGATATAGGAGGAATGATTGCTCCTAAAAGCATGATTACAGAGTTGCTCGATGACATAGACAAGGGAGATGTTAATGATCTTTCAGAGGTGTTGACAAGATTGTCGCTTATTAATGACAATTACGGTCAATATGTAAATGATTGGGTGCCTTATGCATTGTCTGTTGTTTTGAGCAAGAGCCATGATATGATAACTGAAAAAGATATTGCGTCGATAGTCAAACAAGGAGAATCTGATGCGAAAAGTCTTGAACGGGCTATAATGCTCGATGCCGGAAAGGATAGGGCACCGTTGATGGCAATAGGATATGGTATAGATAGTCGTGATGAGGGTGAAATAGCGGCTGATTTTGCCGATGTAAGAGATTTATAATTAAGTTGACTATCTTTGTTGCGTTTAAGTGTAAAATAGATTGATAAATAGATGAGTATAGTAGCGATAGTTGGACGACCTAATGTTGGTAAAAGTACGCTTTTCAACCGTATGGTCGGCATGCGTAAAGCGATAGTAAACGATACTGCAGGTACGACTCGAGACCGTCATTATGGGAAAACCGATTGGAACGGGCGAGAGTTTTCCGTGATAGATACTGGCGGCTATTCTTATAACAGCGATGATGTTTTCGAGGAAGAAATCCGCAAACAGGTCGTTTTGGCTATAGAGGAAGCCGATGTTATTGTTTTTATGGTTGAGGTATCCACCGGTATTACGGATCTTGATTACATTATGGCCGATTTGTTGAGACGCACATCTAAGAAAATGATAGTTGTCGTAAACAAGGTCGATAATAATGAGCAGATATACGGTTCCCATGAATTTTATTCATTAGGTCTTGGTGATCCCATCTGTATTTCTGCCATGAGCGGTAGTGGAACGGGCGAGTTGATGGATGCTATTTTGGATGCTTTACCGGAAGATACGAAAGCTGAAGAATATGAAGATTTGCCTAAATTTGCGATAGTCGGACGACCTAATGTGGGCAAATCGTCTCTTACGAATGCTTTGCTCGACTCGGAACGAAATATTGTAACACCTATTGCAGGCACGACTCGGGATTCCATACATACTCGTTATAATAAATTCGGTATGGATTTCTACCTTATCGATACAGCCGGGTTACGCAAAAAAAGTAAAGTTACCGAAGATCTTGAATTTTTCTCTGTATTGCGGTCTGTGCGGGCCATAGAAAGTTCAGATGTATGTATTCTCATGATAGATGCGTCGGCAGGGGTTGAGGCTCAGGATATGAATATTTTCAGCCTTATTGTGCGAAATAAAAAAGGGTGTGTTATCGTTGTGAACAAGTGGGACTTGGTGGAAAAGAATAACAATACGATGAGGGATTTTACAGAGGCTATACGCAATCGTATATCTCCATTTAGCGATGTACCTATTATTTTTACTTCGGTAATCAATAAGCAGAGAATATTGGATGTTTTGCAGACAGCGATGAGAGTATACTATTCCCGTAATCGTAAAATACCTACGTCTCAGTTGAACGATTACATATTGCCAATAATAGAAGAGACGCCTCCACCATCGACAAAAGGAAAATACATACGGATAAAATATGCTACGCAACTGGCATCTCCGACACCGTCATTTGCGTTTTTTGCCAATTTGCCGCAATATATAAAAGAACCTTACAAACGGTTTATAGAGAATAAAATTCGTGAAAGATGGGACTTTTCCGGTGTTCCGCTTCAGATATTTTTCCGTACCAAGTAAATGTTATCGCATAGGAAATGAAAAAAGTTTTTTTCTCGCTGTTTTTTTCAAGTTTGACATTTTTTCTGAATGCGCAAGATATATCAGACAATAGTGTAAATATTGCGCCATGGGCCGACCCCTCGTTTGTGGCAGAAGGCAAGGCGCAGCCGCGACCTGAATTTATCAGTTATGAGGTGCGTGATTTGGCAGACAGACGAAATGCCGAAAAAACTGAATATTATCTGCCGTTGGAAGGCAATTGGCGTGTCAAGTATTCTAATACGGCCGAAGGGGGAGTTAAAAATTTCAGCAGGCGTGGTTACTCTGTAGTATCGTGGGATAATGTGACAGTTCCCAATGTTGATATCGTTTCTGGAGGTAAAAATAGTTTTGCAAAGCTTGTGCCTCCACAGTTGCCGACTGAAATTCCATTGGTTCAGTATAGAGCAGAGATTGATGTCCCATATATATGGCTGGATCGGGACATGTTTGTCCAGATTGAAAATGTCGGAGGAGCATATTCATTATATGTTAACGGCAAAAAGGTGGGTTACAACGAGGATACGAGAACTCCTGCAGAATTCAATATCTCGGATTATGTTACAGACGGTATCAATTCGATAGGTATAGAGGTTTATGGATATTCTACCGGCAGTTGGATGGAAACATTGCTTCCACAGCTTAAACCGGGTTCATTGGGTAAGGTCTATGTATATTCTCAGCCGAAGCTCAGGGTAGAGGATTTTGTCATATCTACAAAACCGGATACAACGGGAAAACATACCTGGGTTGATATACAGGTAATATTATCTAACAGTTATAAAGGTCCGGAACCAATTACGTTAGGTTACGATATCTATTCTCCTACCGGGAAATTGCTTACCTATAATCTGTTTGAGACAAATATCGACAAACACAGCCATGATACGCTCTATTTTCGTGAAGTGTTGTATAATACGGTTAATACTGACTTGATGTGGACTCCTGAACATCCGACTCTTTATAAGATGATGATCTATTTGCGTAGGGCTTCGCGTATTACGGAATATATTCCTTTGACATTGGGTCTTTCGTGGTGTGAGGTGAAAGATGGAGAGTTATGGGTCAATGGTGTAAAAGCCGATATACGGGTAGTAAATTATAATGCCGCCAAAGATGAGGCTACAACTAAAAAAGAGTTGGCCGTATTGAAAAAGAATAAGTTCAATACCATATGGGTAAGTTATCCTCAGCCCAACTGGTTTTATGATTTGTGTGACCAGATAGGTTTTTATGTGGTGGATCAGGCCAATATCAATAGTGGGTTCAGGACTCATGACCGGACGGTTGGTGGTGCAGTTGCAAATAATTATGATTATTTGCCTGCATTTATTGATCGTGTCGCATTTATGCAGGGGCGCAGTAAAAACTATGCATCTATCATAGCGTTGTCCATGGGCGGTAAATGCGGGAATGGCTATAATTTATATAAAGCTTATCAGTGGTTGAAACAGGCCGATTCTTTACATCCTATCGTATATCCAGATGTGCAGGGTGAATGGAATGTCGATTTGCAGCTTCCGGAGGCTGTAGATGCGGCCGATTATTTGAAATAATTACAACTCAATTTATTGGCCGTTCCAGATATTTTTTTCAGTACAATCTTGAATTAATATTGTATCTGTTTTATCCCTGATTGTATGGAGAAATTTTTTATCGCTTTGTGTGACAGCTATAAAAACGGTTGTAAAATTTGTATGAAATTTAGATTGTCATAGATTATTTGATACTCAAGGTAAAGTATAAATTGATACGTTTGTGCAAGTTTCCATTTTGTATATAATGTATATAATATGAATATAGATATTATAGTTATAGGCAAGACCGATTCTCCTGAAATTCAAACATTGACCGATAATTATCTTCGTCGTCTTAATTTTTATACTAAGGTTACGTTTATCACCATTCCCGATCTTAAAAACCGTAAAACTATTTCGGCCGAGAGTCAGAAACGTCAGGAAGGAGAGTTGTTGCTAAAGCAGTTTTCTGAAGGTGATTATGTCGTATTGTTGGATGAAAAGGGAACGCAAAGGCGTTCTGTCGATTTTGCCGATTGGATACAGAAACGTATGAATAGCGGAGTGCGTAAGTTGTGTTTTGTTATAGGCGGACCTTATGGATTTTCTAAGGCGGTTTATGAACGTTGCAACGAAAAGGTTTCTCTTTCACTCATGACGTTTTCTCATCAGATAGTGCGAGCAATTTTTACCGAACAGTTGTACCGTGCTTTCACGATAATAAATAACGAACCATATCATCACGAATAGAAGGGCATATATTGGAGAATAAATTTTGTGCTCTTTAATATAATGTATTGGGTTTAAAATCAGTTATTTGTGTAGATAAGGATAGGTGCCATTTTTGTTTTACGTATTATTTTTATGCATTGAGTCTTCCCTCCTAATTCAGATGTTTATTCTGTTTTTTAACTAAAAACCGCCCTTAGTTCAAAACATAAGGGCGGTTTGGTTGTAAAATGACAGGTATGGGTTTTGCCGTATGCCGGGATTATTTGTACCTGTTATTTGTATATCCTTGCAGCGGCACCTCCACCTGGAGCAAGGTGTATTTGCAATTTGCGATTCGAAGGGACTTTAAATACCTCTTTTTTGTAATCTTGGGCATTCTTGTCGGCATTTATTCCATCTCGGAAAAGTTCTATGGTATAGTCTCCCTCGCCTAAAAATGAGAGGTCGATTGTTAAATCCCTCGCATTCCAATTAGTCATTGCTCCCAAATACCAATCATTGCCTTTACGGCGTGCAAGAGCGATATATTCACCTATTTTCCCGTCTATTGCGACTGTTTCATCCCATACGGTAGGGGCTTTTGCAATGAAATCGGTGCATTCCTGATTGCGTGTATAATCTACAGGATTGTCACACATCATACTTAAAGGCGAGCAGAATACCACATATTCAGCCAACTGCTGGCAACGTGTACCTTGACTCATCGGTTCTGAATTGACAGCACGGTAATTGTTTTTTGTGGCATTGCGCATAGCTCCCTGAGTGTAATCTATCGGACCTGCTATCATGCGGATATATGGCATCGTTACGGCATAACCGGGCATATCCATATTTATCGATCTGTCGAATTTTGCATTTTCCAAACCTCTGACACCTTCGTAATTGATAACATTGGGCCATGTTCTTTGCAAACCTGTGGGTTTATAGACCCCATGAAAATCGATCATTATGTGGTGACGTGCACATATTTCTGCTGCTTGATAGATATAATCGGTTATTTTCTGGTCATCGCGGTCCATAAAATCTATTTTGAAACCTTTTATACCCAATTTTGAAAAATGACTGGCAATGTTTTCCATATCGTGATGAAAATCGCGATATCCCATCCAGAGAATTATACCTATGTTTTTGTTATTTGCATATGCTATGAGTTCTTCGAGGTCAATATCCGGAGCCGATTCGAATACGCTGTTTTTATACCATCCACCGTCGAGAAGAATATATTCAACACCGTTTTTTGCAGCGAAATCTATGTAATACTTGTAAGTGTCATTATTCATTCCTGAACGGAAATCAACACCGTAGAGATTGCTGGCATGCCACCATTCCCAAGCCGTTTTGCCAGGTTTGATCCATGAAATGTCATCTATGCGTGACGGTTCAGCAATTTTATATACCATGTCGTTATTCAATAATTGGGCGTCGTTCTGTGCGACGATCATTATGCGCCATGGGAATACGCGTGTCCCTGTTGAGCGAGCTATGTAGTTTGCGCGTTCTGTTACTTTATGACTGCTGTTGAAAGGCTCGTCTTTGAGCGGGTATTTTGCATGGTATGCTTTGAAGGTGGGGGTTTGTGTGCTGCTGGTTAAAAAGGTTCCTGGAAATCCATAAAGATCGGCTTCCGTAACACACAATTTCTTCCCGTCTCCAACTTCTACCAATATGGGTAAGAATATCAGTTTTTGGTTGTCCAGCTTTGTGATGTTTTCATGTGCATATGCGTTCTCAAAGGAGGTCATCGTCTGTTCTTCCAAGGTTTTTGCATTGCTGTCGGTATATGGTGCATAGGCTTTGAAATCTTCTGGAAAATTCAGCGTGAATTCCTCAGAATTTATTATCAGTTCATCTTTACGGGACGTTGTGAAACGATATGCAAATCCATCATCATAGGCGCGAAAAATCAATCCATAGTTGCCTTTGAATGTGAGAGCTAGTTCATTATAGTTATCCTTTATCTCACTCTTCTTATATATTGGAGATTGTATGATCCTGTTTTCTGAACTTTTTTTCACTTTGGTCACTTTAGGATTTTCACCCAATATCTCTCCTGATTCCAATGTCATGGATATGGAAGATGGTGACAGAATTTGTGTGGACTCATGCATCAAAGTATAAGTAATATCGTTGCCGATTGTAATGTCGGCTTTCAGTTTCCCGTCGGGTGATACAAGTTGGTACGATGTAATTGCCCATGCATTTATTCCGCATAAAAGCATGGCGAGGGTCAGAAGTTGTATTTTCATTTTTCGGTTTTGAAGTTTTTAAAATTGGAATTTGGTTATTTTGTTAAACGTTATTTGACAGGATTGCCGTTTTTGTCCAATACCGACATCGTACCCATATTCGCTTTTTTGACATTTGCTAATTGGCTTTCGGCATCACCGACTACGATTATAACCATATTGTCGTAATTGATATCTTTTGCAATATGTTCTTTGGCCTGTTCCAGCGTCATAGTTTTCAATGTCGTTTCACGTTGTTTGACGAAATCTTCAGGCATATCGTAAATGTTTATCATTTGCAACATTCCCATGAGTGCTCCTGGTGTTTCGAATGCCCCATTCATGGTGCGAAGCATCGAGTTCAGGGTAACATCGAGATATTCCTGAGAATATTCGTTTCCATAACCGGTCAGAATTTCACGGAAAAGTTCGAGCGATTCTTTTGTTACTGTTGCCTGAACACTGGATGAAGCACGGAAGAAGTTGAGATAATTACCCTGTGAGAAGCCTGAATATGCTCCGTAGGTGTATCCTCTTTGCAAACGCAATATGTCGAACAGAATACTTCCTGAAGATGCTCCCAACTTGTCATTTACTATACTTGCAGGATATGCTTCGGGACTGTTCATCGGCATGGCTTTGTTGCCAATCATTATGTACGATTGACGTGCTCCTGGATAATCTATAAAATATAGTTTGGCTTCCGGTTTGGCAGACGTTTCAGCTATTTGCGGTTGTTTTACCTCTTTTGCTTTCCAGTTCTTGTTTAATGAGGCAAGTGTTTTTTCAACTTCACTTTGAGTCAGTCCACCTACGAAACTCATTTTTGCTGTCGATGGAGAAATGTACGTATTATAGAAAGCTTTCAGATCATCGAGTGTTATGGCTGCAATCGATTCTTCGGTTCCTGAAGGATCGCACGAAAGAATGGATTCTTTTCCGAATATGACTTTTTTGAATATTGATGATCCGATGTAAGCAGGCTGTGAAGCATTCTGACGTATATTGTCGATAGTCCGTTCCTTTACCAATGCGAATGATTTCTCATCCCAACGAGGTTGTAAAAGTATCTCTTCGACCAATTCCATAACCTTCTTGAAATTCTTTTTGAGGCATACACCTCCTATTGTCATAGATTCGGTCCCTGACGATACACGTATGCTTGTACCGAGTTGTCCCATGACTTCTTCCAGTTCTTCCGGAGTTTTCAGAGCTGTTCCTTCATTCATCATTTGGGCTGTCAGATATGCTACTCCCGGTTTTGTCGGAGAGTCGAGAAGCATACCGTCGTTCAGAACTATCGAAAAGTTGATTAACGGCAGTTCGGTGTATTCTATACCTTTAATTATCATTCCATTGGTTAATGTGGAATTCCATATTGCAGGTATTTTTAACTCTGGCGTATTATCCATCAGAGCCGGTTCGATACTACGGTCTATTTTGGAAGGAGTTCTTTCGTAAGGATCGTCAACTACGCTGCCTGCTTGAGATTTCAACTCCTGTTCTTCGATGGATTCCTGGTCAACCTTGGCCGGAACGGATCCTTTCAATGCAAGATCGGCCTGACCTTTGGGAACAATACTGATAGCCAGATAATTTTTACCTTTTATATATTTGTCATAGACACGCATTACATCTTCTTTGGTAACGGCTCTATATTTATCTATATCTTTTAAAGTACGGCCGGGAGTCCCTCCGAATACATTGTCCTGAGCCATTGTTATGGCTTTGCCATTGGTCGATACAAGCCCGTTGTATGCACGTGTTTCGAGCATCGTTTTGTATCGTTCGAGATCCTTGTCGCTTATTCCGTTTTGTTCGAAACGCTTATAGGCTTCTTCGATGCCTGAATATACGCTATCCATTTTTATGTTAGGGAATGTCGTGGCTCCCAGCTCGATAAATCCTGCAAGCTCCATTTGTGCATTATACATGCTTATGTCAGACATCAGTTTTTTCTCTTCCACAAGAACTTTATACATCGGTGATTTTTTGTCTCCAGCCAAAAGCATGGTGAGAAAATCCAATGCGTATCCATCTTCATTATACATTTCGACAGAAGGATATATGAGTTCGAACAGAGGTGCACTGGCAAAAGCATCTTCATAATATATGAGTTTTGTCGAGTCAAACACTACGTTCTGTACTTTGGGAACTTCAGGTTTAACCCCGGCTGGTATCTCTTCGAAATATTTTTTTATCAGTTCTTTTGTCTTTTCAGGATCGAAGTCTCCTGCGATTACCAATGTCGCATTGCTCGGGTTGTAATATGTATTGTAGAATTCTTTGACATCTTCTATGGTGGCGCTTCTCAAATCGGGAATTTCACCTATTACCGTCCAACTGTATGGGTGCCCTGCCGGGAAAGTATTTTTGAAAATAAGGTCTGATGCTAGTCCGTAAGGACGGTTTTCACCTTGACGTTTTTCATTTGACACCACGTCAATTTCACGTTCCAGTCCACCTTGAGTTACCGTATTGATAAAATATCCCATACGATCGGATTCCATCCAAAGTACTTTTTCGAGAGCATCTCTTGGTACAGTTTCATAATATACCGTACCGTCGTTCCAAGTTCCCCCGTTAAATGTCCCTCCTAATTGGTCTATTTTCTGGAAGAAAGCATTGCGAGGCAGGTTTTCAGAGCGTTGGAACAACATGTGTTCAAAAAAATGTGCGAATCCTGTTTTCCCCGGTTTCTCACGGTTACTGCCCACGTGATAAAGTATGGCTACAGATACTATCGGGTCAGAAGTGTCCTGATGGAGAATTACTTCGAGGCCATTACTGAGTGTAAATTTTTCGTAATCTAATGAAACAGTGTCTTTTGATGATTTACAGCAACTGGTAATTAAAAGAGCCGTTATAGCAACCAGTGACAATATTATTGATTTTTTCATACTGTATATGTATATATTGTTAATTTATATGTAATAACGTTTTATGTTATAAAAGTAGTACAATAGTTTTGA
>CASFSC010000209.1 GCA_949296995.1 uncultured Alistipes sp.
TCTGCAATAGGTGCCGCCGGAGTAGTAGGAACCATGTTGGTTCCAGGAACAATATCTTCGGCATCGGCAAAAAGTAAAAAAACTTCAGCCAATGATGATGTTGTCCTCGGTTTTATCGGGATGGGACAACAGGGAAATTTCCTGCTTGACGGATTTTTGCAAATACCGGGTGTAAAGGTTGTTGCCGGTGCTGATGTATATGATGTTAAACGTGCCCGTTTTGAGAAAAAAGTAAAAGATTTTTACGCTAAGAAGGGTGTTAAATGCGATGTCAAGACATATGAAAATTATGAAGAAGTATTGGCTCGCCCTGATATAGATGCGGTTGTTATAGCAGTTCCTGACCATAGTCATGCCTATATTGCTATTGCCGCATGTCGTGCAGGCAAGGATGTCTATCTCGAAAAGCCGATGACTTTTACCATATTCGAAGGTCAGCAGTTGCGTAAGGCGGTTCGAGAAAACAATCGTATACTTCAAGTCGGAAGCCAGCAACGTTCGTCGTGGGAATTTATTCATGCAGCCAATTTGTGTCGCGAAGGCAAATTGGGCAAAATTTCATATATCAAAGCACAAGTGGGGGAAGGACCTAAACCTTATGACCTTCCTGAACAACCGGTTCCTGCAGGTTTGAATTGGGACAGATGGTTGGGCCCTCTCAATAATCCGAAGATACATTATAATGAACAGCTTAATCCCCCTATTTCGATCGATCCTCCTAAAAATGAAGAGTATTGGGGCGCATGGCGTTGGTATAAAGAGATGGGAGGCGGATATACGACCGACTGGGGTGCCCATATGTTCGATATAGGTCAATGGTGCATAGGTAAAGATCTTAACGGTCCGGTTGAAATTATCCCTCCCGGATATGCACAATATGATTCTTTGACATATATTTATGATAACGGAATCGTGATGGCACGTGAACAGTTGCCAAATAATGATAACGGTGTACAGGTATTTGGTGAAAACGGATGGATCATGGTTAACAGAGGTAAATTTGCAGCTTCCGATCCGGAATTCATGCCATCGGAAGATCAGAAAGATGACAGTAATCTGCCGTTTGAAACCAAGATTCCTCATCAGGCAGCCTTTATCAGTGCCGTACGTACCAGAATAGATCCTAATGTGCCAGTAGAAGTGGGACACAGTTCATGTACTGTTTGTACGTTAGGTAATATTGCGATGGAACTGAAGAGACCTTTGCATTGGAATCCTATTGTTGAAAAATTCGTAGACGATCCTGAAGCGACTAAATATTTGCACTATACTTATCGCGACGGTTATACTTTGTAGAGTATTCATGATTATAGAGAGAAGGGGCAGAGGCGATGAATATCTTCTGTCCCTTTTTTGTTAGAGAGGTTTATTTCTATTTTCGTATTTATTGGTGCGTTGGGGTAACGTTTATTCTCAAATAAACAGACTAAGTAAATTAATTATTTTTTGTTGTCATTTTGTGTGAACAATATAATATTTATGTGAAAACAGTGTCGGTTATGATAAAATCAAGAATATTGTGTCTTGCATTATTAATTGCATTTGTGTTGTGTTCATCTCCAATTATTTACGGTCAAGTTAATGATGTGAAAAATATAGCGGATATTAATATTCGTGATCCCTATATTCTTGCAGATGAGGCAACCGGTACTTATTATATGTATCAGTCCATATCGTATCTCGATTCACAGGGGAAAGAGGTCGGTGGAGTAGGTGTTAGCAAAAGCAAAGACCTGAAAATGTGGCAGGGACCTGTAAAAGTGTTCGCGGTTCCTTCCGATAATTGGATAACAGGACGTGTGTGGGCCCCTGAGGTACATAAATATAATGGCAAGTATTATTTGTTTGCAACCTTGAATAGTGATATAGAGTGGAAAAAAGAGCAGTCGGGATGGCCTAAGTTTACTTTTCGTGGAACACAAATCTTTTGGTCCGATTCTCCCGAAGGACCGTTCCACCCTTTTTCGAGTTTGCCTCATACGCCCATGGATCGTATGGCCCTGGATGGTACACTATGGGTAGAAGATGGAAAACCTTACATGGTATATTGTCATGAATGGGTGCAGATTGCTGACGGTACAATGGAACTTGTGGAGTTGGCGCCAGATTTGTCTGTTCCAGTGGGTAAATCTATTACCTTATTCTGTGCATCTGCTGCAGATTGGTCTACGGGGACGGTGAATCAGTCACCTTTGCCAGTATCTTACGTGACGGACGGATGCTTTTTATATAAAACTAAGACCGGTAAATTATTGATGATATGGTCTAGTTTTATGAATGGTGAATATGCTTTGGGTATTGCAGAATCTGCTACAGGTAAAATCACTGGACCGTGGAAACAACAAAAAGAGCCTCTTTTCAGTCAAAACGGAGGACATGGCATGATATTCAAAAAATTCGACGGAACGTTATGTATTACTTTTCATGGCCCGAATTCTCCTGGAGGAGCAGAACGAGCGCGTATATTCGAAATCGAGGATACCGGTGAAACTCTGAAGTTGAAAAAGGAAATTACGGGTCAATAAGATATGTTTATATTTTGCAGATAAATTTGTAAGTATCGGTTTTGATAGTATGTAGTTATATGAAAGAATCGATTAAATATTATATAGTGTTGGAAGCATCTCTGGATATAAGATAACATACAACGTAATCCTGCCCGTATTTTTTACGAATTTTGGAATATTATCATTTGATATAATAAAAAAGTCCGGATCAAATCCGGACTTTTTTATTGCCTTGTTCGTGATAACATTTTAATTACCTGTCGTTGTGCCTCCGGTCAATTTGCTTCTTTCGATAGATTGAAGTGCAAGATAGTTGTCTCCGAAGGTTTTCATATTTTCCATTTCAGTGTCGAATTGATCGAGATGCATCTCTTCATCTACAACGAGATCTTCGAACAGTTTCTTGGAAACAGAATCGGCATTTGCACTGCATTCGTTAGCCCATTGGTTGTAGTCATTGATACTTCCTTCTTCCATCTCAACAGCCTTTTTGAGCATCGCTTCAACATCATGTATCTTTTCTACCGGCCCGACTTGTTTCATCTCTACTTCTCCTTTAAGGAAAAGTACTCTTTCGGCCAACATTTCGACATGAGTCATCTCTTTGATGGCTGTCATTTTGAATAAGGAAGACAGTAACTGGTACCCACGGTCATCGCAGCGGAAATGAAAATACATATACTGGTCCACAGCCAGCAGTTCTTCATTGATGGCTTTGTTTAACAGCTCGATGCTTTTTTCTCTTTTCATAATTCTTTTTGTTTGATTAATCAACTATTGTGCCTATGGATGATTTTTATGTTTATACTTTAGGTTCCCAACCAGGGGCATAATCACGTGTCCACAATTTCTGTGCCTCTTTGTCACCTATGATATGTCCGTTTTTCGGATCGATCGTGAGATTGCGTCCTACACGTTGTGCGATATTGCCTAATTGAACCCATACCGTACTGGCATGTCCTGTTTCTGCGGTACATGTGGATTTAGCCGTTCCGCGTATTGCATCCACGAAATTGGCTGCGTGGAGAGAATCCATGTCGAGACTTACCGAAGTCGTATTCTGACCTTCAACAGCCATGGTCCCGCTTGATTTAGATTCTATGAGCTTGTTTTTGTTGTCGTATATTTTGTAATCGTTATTGCCTGTTACCATGTATGCCTTGTCGCCATAGAAAATTACGCCTCGACTGTCTTTTTCAACATTGGCTCCACTGCAACTGCGACCTTCCCAGAATATAGTAACTCCGGGTGCCTCCCATGAAATTATCTGTGTGTCGGGAGTTTCCCAGGCATCGTCGAATGTGTATCTGCCTCCGATGGAGGTTACTTTAGATGGAAATTCTATGCCTAATCCCCATCTTATAAGATCTATTTCATGTGTTCCGTTGTTGAGGGCTTCACCTGTACCCCAGTTCCACAACCAATGCCAATTATAATGAATAAGACCATCCATGTAAGGTTTGCGCACGGCTGGACCTTGCCATAATTCATAATCGAGTGTTGCCGGTGCCGTTGCAGGTTTAAGGGTCAACGGTCCGCGGTTATTCGCATACCACCCCTTTGCCATGTGTATTTTCCCAATTTCACCGTTACGCAATTTTGTCATTGCCTCTTGCAATAGAGGGAAGGAACGTCTTTGAGATCCCATTTGTATGAGAACATTGTACTTTTTCATTGCTTCAATAACAAGTTCTCCTTCACGAGGACTATGGCTGAGCGGCTTTTCGACATATGAATGTTTGCCTGCCTGTGCACATATAATGGCACCGGGAGAGTGCCAATGGTCAGGAGTTGAATGAACCAGCGCATCCAGATTTTTATCCGACAATATTGTACGGAAATCAGTTACTCCTTTAGGAGCCGTACCCGATATTTTTTCAACAGCATTTATAGTTTTATCTATTACTGTGGAATCGACATCGCAGATATAATCTACATCTACGTTTTTGAGCTTTGCAAATACTTGAGCCTGAGAATGTCCCCTGCCGTTAACTCCGATAAAACCGAGGTGTACGCGATCATTTGCGCCGATGACACGGCTGTATGATTTTGCATTCAATCCCATAGTCCCGACCATCAATCCAGCCGAAACCAAAGAGGCTTGTTTTAAAAAATCACGTCTTGAAATTTTTTCCATAAAGTGTTCAGGTTAGAATAATTTACGTAAATATACAAAAAAAGATAGTAATGGGTTACAACGATAAATTTATTTGTTAGTTTTGCACAAATTTTATAAATTGGCCCGATAAGGTAATTTATAAAGTTAAACTCTGCTAACAAAATTAATTATGAAGAAGATAATCGTACTATTGTTTGTGATGGTTTTGGCTTCGGCGAAGCTTAGCGCTCAGGATTATAATTGGGCAATTGGTGTAAGGGGTGGTGTGACCATGTCCGGATTAAGTGTGAAGTATAATTTCGATCCTGCTAACAGTATCGAAGGTATGTTGGATTTTGCTCAGGGATTTAATATAGTCGCTTTATACGAAAGACATATTCCTGTAATTACCAATGGATTCAGGTTCTATTATGGGGCAGGAGCCAATTTGGGCGCATGGCATCATCATGATGATAAATTTACTTTGGGGATAGACGGTATTGTCGGTCTTGAATATAAGATTAGTTCTATCCCGTTGGCTTTTTCATTGGATTATAAACCTTTCCTTAATTTTATAGGTCATACCGGTTTTCATGCAGCAGATTTCGGTTTGACAATTAAGGTTGCATTCTAATTATAGTTGCTGTTAGATTTTAAAGTGAAAATGAAAAAAATCGTTTATCTTTTTATTCTGTTGTTTGCTGTTACTTCATGTGTAAGTAAAAGAAATGCTGAACAGTTGACCGATCAGAAAGATTCCCTATCAGCGGTTATTGCACAGAAAGATTCAATTATTAACGATGTGTTTGCAGCAATGAATGGTATTGCAGAAAATCTCAATGCAATTAAAAGTCGTGAGAATATAATCAATACTCAGATTGACAATGGTGAGATCAAAAAGCAGACTCCGGCACAAATTAGTGAAGATGTAGAAGCTATCAATAAGCTTTTATTGCAGAATAAGGAGACAATATCTAGGTTGCAGAAATCTGTTGCACAGTTGAAGAAAGCTAACTTAAAGATTGAAGGGTTGGAACAATTGGTTTCTCAGTTGCAGACTCAGATCGAGACAAAAGATCAGGAAATAACTGTTTTAAAAAAGAATCTGGATAATATGCATGTCGAAGTGGCCGAATTGCATGAACAGGTAAGCGGTTTGAATACACAAGTGACCGATTTGACGGCCGCAAAGAGTTCTTTGGAAGGGGAAGTGAAAGCGACCAATGATATTCTTAATACAGGATATTATATAGTTGGAGAGGAAAAAGAGTTGCTTAAAAAAGAGATTGTTTACAAGAGCGGGTTTATAGGCCGAACTCTTAAGATCAATGAAAATCGTAGCCTTGACAGCTTTACACAGGTAGATATACGTGATCTTGATGAAGTGGTTATAGGTCAGAAAAAGGTTACCGTCGTAAGTTCTCATCCTGAGGGTTCTTATATTCTTGAGGCTGATTCTCAGGGCGTATATTCTTCGCTTATAATAACTGACAAGGATAAATTCTGGGAATATTCGAAAGTATTGGTGATAAGCTTTAAATAAAAATACGGACACGTATGATTTTCTTTGGAAAGAAGTAAATCTTTATTAACTTTGCGTCCGCATTGAATAAATAATTATTATAAATAACAAACACATGAAAAAAGGAATTCATCCTGACAACTATCGTGTAGTGGCATTCAAAGATATGTCGAATGACCATGTGTTTTTGTGCAGGTCCGCTGTTCAGACAAAAGAAACCATCGAAGTGAATGGCGAAACCTATCCCGTGTATAAGATGGAAATTTCAAACACATCTCACCCTTTCTATACAGGTAAGATGAAATTGGTTGACACCGCAGGACGCGTTGATAAGTTTATGAGCCGTTATCAAAAACATTACGATAAAAAAGCCGGTAAATAATTTACGTGAGAGCTTTACATTTTAACCGGACCATTCGATAGAATGGTTCGGTTTTGTTTTGTGCGGGTTGACTGTTATTTTGAAGGGGGTTATATTCTTGGCGCTGATTTCCAAATGTATATTGTTTGCTTGTATACCTGACGAGTTGTATTGCCTATAAGGAGAAAATTTAGAAAATATTTGAAGCTGTTTTATAATCTTGACATAAAACGGAGACTATAATGAAGGTGCTGACGAAGGGAAATGTGTCGTAATTCCCTCTTTTTTGTTAAATTTGTTACCGACCTTAAAAACTAATCTAAAACTGACTTATTTTATATGACACCTGCTCTTCTCATATCAACTACTATTGCAGCTATTATCCTGCTTTTGGTCTTGGTCCTTTGGGTGAAACTGCATCCGTTTTTGTCGCTGTTGATAACAGCTATATTTTTAGGGATTGCAACGGGCATGCCTTTGGAAAATGTTACCGAAGCCATTGAAACAGGACTGGGAGGAACATTGGGATTTGTTGCAACGGTAGTGGGAATAGGAACTATATTCGGACAGATACTTGAATCCTCAGGAGGAACGGAGGCTCTAGCCCAAACGCTAATTAAACGATATGGCGCAGATAAAGCTCATTACAGTTTAATGCTGACAGGATTTTTGGTAGCCATACCGGTATATTTTGAGGTGGGTTTTATCGTGCTTGTCCCTGTGGTGTATTCACTGGCACGTGATACGAAGAAATCGGTTCTTTATTTTGCAATACCGCTTTTGGCGGGGCTTGCCGTTACACACACATTCATTCCTCCGACTCCAGGCCCTGTGGCTACAGCCGATATGTTGGGTGCTGATTTGGGATGGGTTATATTGATGGGGGCTGTTGTAGGGCTTCCTGTCGCTTTTCTGGCAGGACCATTGTTCGGAACATTCATCGCTAAAAAAATATATGTGGCACCTCCTCCGGTAGAAGAGATTGAATCCTCTTCAAAAAAGGAAGATAACGATGTCAAGGTTAAAAAACTTCCTTCATTCGGTATGGTGACTGCGATAATAGGTATTCCTCTCATTTTGATGATAATATCGTCATTCGTGGAATTTTGTGTAAAACAGGAATATATCGCTGATGGACGTTTTGTTGAAATATGCAGTTTTATCGGACATCCTTTTACAGCTCTGATAATAGCAACACTTTTAACAGGATGGTTGTTGTGTTCCCGCCGTGGATTTAGTCGTGCAGAGGTGCTAAATATAAGCAGTAAGGCATTGGCTCCTGCCGGAATGATAATTCTGATAATCGGGGCCGGAGGAGCTTTGAAACAGATGCTTATCGAAAGTGGAGTGGGGGGAATGCTTGCGAATATTATTTCACAGACCAATTTTCCTCCTATAGTACTTGCATTTATTATTGCGGCTGTCGTACGTCTTATATTGGGATCGGCTACCGTTTCAATGATTACCGCTGCCGGAATAATAGCTCCTATATTGGATGTGTATACTATATCGGAGATACATCGGGCACTTATAGTTTTGTCAATCGCTTCAGGTGCGACAATATTTTCTCATGTGAATGACAGCGGTTTCTGGCTTATCGGTAAATATTTGCGTATGACCGAAGTTCAGACATTAAAATCATGGAGTATTATGGAGACAATAATTGCTGTTGCCGGATTTTTACTCTCGTGGTTGCTAAGTATTTTCGTGTAGTCTGTCCTGATTTTAGATATCTTACTGATTCAAATGTTTTGAAGTATCTGTAATATGGCCTTATTTGCCACTTATTATAGGTTGGTACTTTTATGTTATTGATTAATCACGATAAAAAAATTGGCATAATTTATTCCAATGATAAAAACTCTTTGTTGAGTTTTTCTGATATCCAGTCACGGCTTATTGATGCAAACATGCCGTTATTTTTTAGTGGTTTGTCTTGTTTTTAGAATATGCTTGTTTATGCTTGTCGTGGCAGGGCAGTTATCCTATAATGAATATTGCAGGGCGTTTGTTTATTTCCGGTTTCGCTTTGCGCCATTCACCGATGGTTTTGGTGCGGATAAACTGTGTCGGATCAAGAATGTCGACAGCTATCGTGAGTTTGGTGGTATTGGCGCATGATGATAAGAAATCATCCAAAAGTTTGGCATTGCGGTAAGGGGCTTCTATGAAAATCTGAGATTGATGTTCGGTTTGGGCTCGTTTTTCAAAGAAACGTATTGCACGTGTACGCTCGGGTTGTTTAACCGGCAAGTATCCGTTGAATGCGAACGATTGACCGTTAAGTCCCGATGCCATTAATGCCAGTATGATAGATGAAGGGCCTACAAGGGGAATTACATCTATGCCGTTACGATGAGCGAGAGCTGCTATGTCTGCTCCGGGATCTGCAATGCCGGGAACTCCAGCTTCGGAGAGCATTCCTGCACTTTGGCCGTTGATTATAGGAACGATTAATTTAGATATGTCTTCGGGCGAAGTGTGTTCATTGAGTTCGGCAAAAGTCAGGGTATCTATCGGCCGATTTATCCCTGCACGACTTAGAAAACGACGGGCTGTGCGTATGTTTTCGACGATAAAATAGTCCAGGGAATCTATAATCGTTTTGTTGTATGTGGGTAATACATCATAAACTTCGGTGTTCCCTATGGGCACCGGAAGCATATATAGTTTGCCTTTAGGTCTGTTTTCTGCCATATGGTTCAGCTATTCTTTAAGGTAAACCCGTTTTACACGTACTGCTACGGATGTCAATATTTCATATGGAATAGTTCCAAGCCGTTCAGCCATTTCGATTATGGTGGGATCTTCACCGAAAATTGTTACCGTGTCCCCTTCATGTACATCTATGCCAGTGACATCTATCATACAAGTATCCATACAGATGTTGCCTACGATGGGGGCTTTGTGCCCGTTTACGAGAAATGACCAGTTACCTCGACTGAGGTGACGGTCTAGTCCATCGGCATAACCGATAGGAACTGTGGCGGTACGCATATGCGAAGTAACTTTGCCGTGTCTTCCGTAACCGACGGTTTCACCGGCCTCGAGCTCTTTGATCTGTACTATGCGACTTTTTAGCGTACTTACCGGGAGCATATGTTCCTGATGGTCGAAACTTATTCCGTAAAGGCCTATGCCGAGACGTACCATGTCAAACTGAGCTTCGGGAAAACGTTCGATACCTGCACTGTTACTGATATGACGTATTATGTTTTGTTCAGGAAAGGCTGCAATCAGTTTGTCGGTCAGTTCCTTGAAAAGTGCGATCTGATGTTTAGTAAAATCGTCGTGTTCGTGTTCGTCGCTTCCGCAAAGATGTGAAAATATGGTGCGAATATATAGTTCCGACTGGTTTTTTAACGTTGTTATCAGGAGATCAATATCCTTTTTCTCGAACCCCAGACGATGCATCCCGGTATCCAACTTTATATGTATCGGATAGCTGTTTTCTCCATGTTTGCGTACGGCATCGGCAAAATCCCGCAAGGATGTCATGTTATATATTTCCGGTTCGAGATTGTAATCTATCATCAACTCGAAACTGTCGTTGTCTGCATTTAATACGACTATCGGCATGGTAATCCCTGCTTCACGCAGAACCACTCCTTCATCGGCAAATGCCACGGCAAGAAAATCCACACCCTGATTTTGCAACATATTGGCCACTTCGTATGTCCCGCTTCCGTAGCCCATGGCTTTTACCATTGCCATCATTTTCACTCCAGGCCGTAATTTCGCACGGAAATAGTTGAGGTTATGTATCATATTGTCAAGATTGACTTCCAGTACGGTAGTGTGTATCTTGCGTTCTAAGGTGCGGCTGATTTTTTCGAAATGGAAAGGACGGCATCCTTTTATGAGGATTGCTTTGTTGATGAAATTACTGCGACTGTATGTCTTGAGAAAATCTTCTGTCGAACTGAAAAATGCGGTTTTGCATCTGAAAAGATTTGCATGCTGGGAGATCTCTTTGCCTATGCCGATAAGTTCCCCGACACCTTTTACTGATGCGAGACGTGCAACCTCTTCATACAGATCATCTGCATATAATCCGCTTTGTAAAATGTCGGACAATATGACCACTTTTTCTCTCTTTGCAGCTATGGTAGAGAGGTAGTCAAGCGCTATAGATAGTGAGTTTATGTCCGAATTGTAGCTGTCATTAACTATCAGACAACCGTTTATCCCCTCTTTTAGCTCAAGACGCATGGCTACGCTTTGCAATAACGGCAATTTTTGCAATATCCTTTTAGGTTCGTATCCGAGGGTTTCATATAGTGCAATAGCTTCCGTTGCATTGTCGAGAGAGGCATTATCGGTTGTTGCCATGCTTCGAAGATCGTATGAATTCTTTGTTACGGGAAATAACGTTTTATTGCCGTAAAGTCGATTTATAGCATTATCCACTATATTATTGCTGCTATTGTATATTATGGTGTCACTGTTTTTGAACAGAAGCAATTTTTCATGCAGCTTTTCATCCATGCTTGCAAAATTCTCCTGATGTGCATCGCCTATGTTGGTAAGTATACCGATGTTTGGAGATATTATTTTTTCGAGACGTTCCATTTCACCTCGCTGCGATATTCCTGCCTCGATAACTGCAATTTGTTCATCACCGTTAAGCATCAAAATCGAAAGAGGTACTCCTATTTGGGAATTGTAGCTTTTGGGACTACGAAATATTTTTACTCCTTTCGGACACAGTTGTGCTATCCACTCTTTTGTTACGGTTTTTCCGTTACTGCCTGTAATTGCAATTACAATGCCTTTAAAATTTTTTCTGTGATATGCTGCAAGGCGGTGCAGTGCTGTCAGTGAATTTTCAGATATGATGAACCCTGCTTCGGGAAAGGCATTTGTATTGATCGGTTTGTCTATGATGAATGCCCTTACGCCCTTATCGTATAGTTGTGATATATAATTATGCCCGTCGTGGTTGGTGCCTCTGATTGCAACGAAAACAGAGGGTTGAGCAATATTGGTTATTCTACTGTCTGTAATTACCGAATTAACCGTCGAATCATTTCCAATAAAG
>CASFSC010000210.1 GCA_949296995.1 uncultured Alistipes sp.
TTATCTCCATCTATACTTTCAGCCGATTTCGGGGAACTTAACAAAACCATCGAACAGCTTAACCGCAGTGAGGCACAGTGGATACATATAGATGTAATGGACGGAGTTTTCGTTCCCAACATATCTTTCGGATTTCCGATATTGAAAGCTGTACGCAAGGCTACGACAAAAATATTGGACACACACCTAATGATAGTAAATCCTGAAATATATATAGACCGTTTTGCCGAAGCAGGAGCCGATATACTTACAATACATTTCGAAGCCACGAGTGACCTGATTCGTGCCATAGATAAGATCAAATCAGCAGGTATGAAAGCTGGAGTGTCCATAAAACCGGGGACTGACATAAAAGAATTATTTCCATATCTCGAATATTTGGATTTGGTGTTAATAATGGGAGTCGAGCCGGGATTCGGAGGACAGAAATTCATAGAAAGCAGTCTGAACAAAGTGACGGAACTGCGCAAAGAAATAGACTCCAAAGATTATAACACCTTGATAGAAATAGACGGGGGTATAAACCTTGAAAATATAAACACTATGTATGAGACGGGATGCAATGCCGTGGTGGCAGGGAATGCCATATTTTCACAATCAGATCCCATAAAGACCATACATGAACTTTTAAATGCTTAACAAGAAGTATGATTTCCGTAGATAACCTCACAGTAAGTTTCAACGGACAGGAACTTTTCAGCAATATTTCATTTTTGATAAACGCAAAAGACCGCATCGGACTTGTAGGTCGTAACGGTGCCGGGAAAACCACAATGCTCAAGGTTCTGACAGGTGACATATCTCCTACATCGGGCGGTGTTTCACGAAATGGCGACTGTACGGTAGGGTATCTTCCGCAACAGATGAAAGTAGCCGATACCACTACCCTATTTGCAGAAACGGAAAAAGCATTCGACGAAGTACTGGCTTTGGATAAAGAGATATCTGATCTCACACAACAGATTACGGAACGGACCGATTACGAAAGCGACGATTATGCAAAATTGATACATCGTCTGCACGATGCCAATGACAGATTTCAGATATTGGGAGGATACAATCGTGAGGCTGAAATAGAAAAAGTATTGTTGGGGCTCGGTTTCGAACGTAAAGACTTTACACGTGCAACGTATGAATTCAGCGGAGGGTGGCGCATGCGTATAGAACTGGCCAAATTGTTGTTACGTCGGCCCTCTGTTTTTCTGTTGGACGAACCGACAAACCACCTCGACATAGAAAGTATACAATGGCTCGAAAAATATCTCATGGATTATAACGGCGCCATAGTGGTAATTTCACACGACCGTGCTTTCCTTGATAATGTCACCAACCGCACGATAGAAATATCGCTGGGCAAAATATATGATTACCGAGTCTCATACAGTCATTACGTTGAACTGCGCAAAGAAAGGCGCGAACAGCAAATCGCAGCCTACACCAATCAACAAAAAATGATCGAAAAGACCGAAGAGTTCATCGAAAGATTCCGTTACAAACCGACTAAATCAAATCAGGTACAGTCTCGTATAAAACAACTCGAAAAAATAGAACGGCTCGAAGTGGATGAAGAGGATGTCAGTTCGTTAAATATAAAATTTCCGCCGGCTCCACGTTCCGGTCAAATAGTTTTAGAAGCAAAAGAGGTTGGGAAAAGTTTCGGAGACAAAAAAGTGTTCGAAGGCGTAACCTTCACTCTCGAACGTGGTGAAAAAATAGCCCTTGTGGGACGTAACGGTGAAGGGAAAACTACATTTGCACGTCTCGTTGTAGGCCAAAACCCGCCATCGGAAGGAGTATTAAGAATAGGACATAATGTAAACATCGGATATTATGCTCAGAACCAGGATGACTTAATGGATGGCGATTTCACCGTATTCGACACTCTCGACCGTGTAGCAGTGGGAGATGTAAGAACCAGGCTGAGAGATATTCTTGCAGCATTTTTATTCCGTGGCGAAGATATAGATAAAAAAGTGAAAGTGCTCTCGGGGGGAGAACGTTCCCGTTTGGCAATGGCCCGTTTAATGTTGGAACCATACAATATGCTCGTACTCGATGAGCCGACCAACCACATGGATATGCGGTCGAAAGATGTCCTGAAAAATGCACTCAAAAATTATGACGGAACCTTGATAGTTGTTTCGCATGACCGCGAATTCCTCGATGAACTCGTGGACAAAGTATACGAATTCAGAGATGGACATGTCAAGGAATATATTGGTGGCATATATGATTTCCTAAGGGCACGAGAGATAAGTTCCATGCGTGAAATAGAAGTGAAAAAAAGTGATGAGAAACCTGCGATATCATCCGAAAAAAAAGTACCTTCGTTATCAGGCAAAGAATTGTACGCAAAAAAAAGAGACCATGAAAAACAACTTCGCAAAGCTGAAAAAGATGTAGAAAAAGCCGAAGAAGAGATAATGGCCCTCGAAAAGGAGATTGCTGTGCTGGACAAACAGATGGCAGATCCTGCTTCATACGGATTGGATCTGTCAGATGGGAAAATTTATGCACAGTACAATGAAATGAAAGAGAAACTTAACAAACTCACATACCGTTGGGAAGAACTTTCGATAATATTCGAACAGCTCAAAGAAGAAATGTAAAGCAAGCATCATGGAAAAAAAGAATATAATATTCGGGTTAAGGCCCATTATTGAAGCCATCGAGGCGGGAAAAGAGTTTGAAAAGGTATATTTGAAAAAAGGTGCTGACGGACTTCTTATAACAGAACTCGCCGAATTATGCAAAAAGAAAGGCATCCGTGTACAGTGGGTTCCCATCGAAAAACTAAATTACCTTACACGCAATAACCATCAGGGAGCCGTAGGAGTTACTGCCGCTATCGAATATATGGACGTATACGATATGTTGGCTGGAATACCGGCCGATGAGACACCTCTGTTAATTGTTTTTGACGGTGTAACAGATGTACGAAATTTCGGAGGTATCGCCAGAAGTGCGGAATGTGCAGGAGTACATGGACTGATAATGCCGTTAAAAAATTCAGCTCCGGTCAATGCGGATTCGATGAAAACATCTGCCGGGGCGTTAAGTATTATTCCAGTAAGCCGTGTAGGCAGTATCCGCAACACATTGAAAATATTAAAGCAGGAAGGGGTGCAAATCGTTGCAGCATCTGAAAAAAGCGACATGTTGATATATGATGCAGACCTGACCAAGCCCACAGCCATAGTTATGGGAAGCGAAAATACCGGAATATCAAAAGAGGTTCTGAAAATGTGTGACATACAGGTAGCGATACCGTTACAGGGAACTATCGAATCTCTTAATGTAGGTGCGGCAGCGGCGGTGCTGCTGTTCGAAACCGTAAGGCAACGATTGGAAAACAATTAAGTTTATAATTGCAACTGTAATTTAACAGTAAAAGGAAAATAATAATATAAATGGAAAAGCTGGAGACAATGTTTGGGGAGGCTGTAAAATTATTGCAGAAACTTATCAGCACTCCGTCAGTAAGCAGAGAAGAAGATAAAACAGCTGCCATAATAGAAGCTTTTTTGAAGGATAAAGGGATAGAGACCCATCGGCAGATGAATAACGTATGGGTATTCAACAAATATTATAATCCTGAACTGCCTACGATTCTACTTAATTCACACCATGATACGGTAAAACCGAACAGCGCATACACTCGCGACCCGTTTTCACCGGATATCGAAGGTGACAAGCTGTATGGATTGGGAAGCAATGACGCCGGAGCAAGTGGAGTGTCAATGATGCAGGCATTTCTATATTTTTACGACAAAAAAGAACTTAAATACAATCTTTGCCTTGCAATTACCGCGGAAGAGGAAGTAAGTGGATTCAACGGTATTGAAAGTGTAATTTCCAAATTAGGGCCTATTGATTTTGTCATAGTGGGAGAACCCACAAAGATGCAACTTGCCATAGCCGAACGAGGATTAATGGTAATTGACTGCACGGCTCACGGGAAAGCAGGACATGCCGCTCGCGAAGAGGGTGAAAATGCCATATACAAGGCAATGAAAGATATAGAATGGTTCCGGACATACCGTTTCCCAAAAGTATCGGATTTGTTCGGACAGGTAAAAATGAGTGTAACCATAATAAATGCAGGAACACAACATAACGTTATTCCCGCAGAGTGCCATTTCACCGTAGACGTACGTGTAACCGACAAATACACCAATCAGGAGGTCTTCGACATAATTTCCCAAAATGTGGAAAGTGAAGTAAAAGCCAGGTCCATGCGCCTTACGCCATCCAGCATATCTACCGATCATCCTATTGTGAAGGCAGGAGTTGCACTGGGGTTAACCACATATGGGTCCCCTACCTCATCCGATCAGGCATTGCTGCATATGACATCTCTAAAAATAGGTGTCGGAGATTCGGCCCGTTCGCACATGGCCAATGAATTTGTCCTCTTGAGTGAGATCAAAGAGGGAATCGAAATTTATATTAAATTGTTATCTTCATTAATTTTGTAAAAAATATAGCAACATGAAACTGTGGCAGAAAAACACCGATGTAAACAAAGCCGTCGAAGAATTTACCGTAGGCCGTGACCGTGATATGGATATTTACCTTGCAGAAGCCGATGTTTTGGGTTCGCTCGCACATACACGAATGCTGGAAAGTATCGGACTGATGAGTTCTGAAGATCTGGAAAAAGTCCAGAAAGAACTTAAAAAAATATACCATGAAATAGAGGCCGGTAATTTCAGAATAGAAGAGGGAATGGAAGACATACACTCCCAAATAGAATTCATGTTGACCGAACGCATCGGAGATGCCGGTAAAAAAATACACAGCGGACGTTCTCGAAATGACCAGGTGCTGGTAGACCTGCGTATTTTCCTGCGCCGACAGATTAAAGAAATAGTCGAAGATGTCGTCAAACTTTTCGACCTGTTACAAAATTTGTCTGAAAAATATAAACATGTGTTGATGCCAGGTTATACACATATGCAAATAGCCATGCCATCTTCATTCGGACTTTGGCTCGGAGCATACGCCGAAAGTCTTGTAGACGACACGCAAATGCTTCAGGCTGCATATTACATAACCAATAAGAATCCCTTGGGATCGGCTGCAGGATACGGTTCATCATTCCCTCTAAACAGAACAATGACGACAAAATTACTGGGTTTTGACTCTCTCAGTTACAATGTGGTTTATGCTCAGATGGGACGAGGTAAAACTGAACGCATTATGGCACAGGCAATGTCCTCGGTAGCCGCTACGCTTGCAAAACTGGCAATGGACAATACATTGTTTTTAAGTCAAAATTTCGGATTCATATCATACCCCGCCGAACTGACTACCGGCTCAAGTATTATGCCTCACAAAAAGAATCCTGATGTTTGGGAAATAATGCGTGGTAAATGCAACCTTATTGCAGCATTGCCCAACCAAATAACTATGCTGATTACAAATTTACCTATGGGATACCACCGTGATCTGCAACTGCTCAAAGAGGTATTGTTCCCTGCCATATCCGATTTGAGAAGCTGTATACACATGGCATCATACATGTTGGAAAATTTAAGCGTTAAAGAGAATATCCTTGATGACAGCAAATATGATTACATTTTCAGCGTCGAAATGGTTAACAATATGGTATTGAAAGGAGTCCCATTCAGAGAAGCATATAAAAAGGTGGGTATGGACATCGAAAACGGCAAATTCATTCCTGAAAAGCATGTACATCACACCCACGAAGGCAGTATAGGGAATCTATGTACCGATGAAATATCTGCAAAAATGCAATCTGTAAT
>CASFSC010000211.1 GCA_949296995.1 uncultured Alistipes sp.
TCCACTAACTTTGGCATAAGGACAATTCTCTTTGATCCATTTACAAGCCCGAATAAAATCCAACCCATAAGAATTATGTTGTTCTATTCCGGTTGCAACAGCCAAAACATTGGGATCGAATATTATATCTTCAGGAGGGAATCCTGCCTCAGTAAGCAATTTATATGCACGTCCCGCTACCTCAATTTTACGTTCATACAGATCTGCCTGACCTTTTTCATCGAAAAGCATCACGACCGCTGCTGCTCCGTAACGGTGAACAAGTTTCGCACGTCTCAAGAATTCTGTTTCACCCTCTTTCAGCGATATGGAATTTACGATAGACTTACCCTGCACACACTTAAGTCCTGCAACCAATACCTCCCATTTAGAGGAATCTATCATAACAGGCACACGTGCAATTTCAGGTTCAGCCATAACAAGGTTAAGAAAATCACGCATCGCCTCTACACCCTCTATCATCCCGTCATCCATACATATATCGATGATTTGAGCACCACCTTCGACCTGTTCTTTGGCCACGGAAAGAGCATCATCGTAACGATGTTCACGTATCATTTTGGCAAACTTGGCACTTCCTGCCACGTTAGTTCTCTCCCCGATATTTACAAAATTAGTTTCAGGCGTAATACGCAATTCCTCAAGTCCGCTAAAAACCGACTCATGACATGCAGGAGGAATTACTCTGGGCTGATATTTTCTTGCTATCTGTGCAATGGCCCCTATATGTGCAGGAGTAGTACCACAACATCCACCCACGATATTTAGCAATCCCTCTTTCAGATATTGCTCCATAGCCGCAGCCATCATTTGCGGTGTTTCATCATAACCTCCGAATCCATTGGGCAATCCGGCATTAGGATGACACGATACGGCACAAGCTGCTATTTCGCTCAAACGTATCAGATAAGGATACATCTGCTCAGCACCCAATCCGCAATTCAATCCTATAGATAACAGTGGGGCATGTGACATCGAGACATAGAATGCTTCGACAGTCTGTCCTGACAATGTTCTTCCACTGGCATCGGTAAGCGTTCCAGATACCATCAGAGGTATTTTAACTCCTTTTTCTCTGCATACTTCCTCTATAGCGAACAGAGCAGCTTTGGCGTTCAAAGTGTCAAAAACGGTCTCCACAAGCAATACATCTACACCACCATCTATCAACCCTTTCACCTGTTTGCCATAGGCCAATCTCAGGTCATCGAAAGTAACGGTACGACAACCAGGATTATTAACATCGGGTGAAATAGATGCCGTACGGTTGGTCGGGCCTATCGAACCGGCAACAAAACGAGGTTTGGATGGATTTTCAAGTGTAAACTTATCTGCAATTCGACGTGCCACACGAGCAGCCTCGAAATTTATTTCATAAGAATATTTTTCCAGACCGTAATCGGCAAGAGATATATTATTGGCATTAAATGTATCAGTCGTTATGATATCGGCTCCTGCAAGAATATAGGCTTCATGAATGCGTTCAATTACTTGAGGACGTGTCAGCACCAAAACATCATTGCACCCTTTAACAGGAAATTGCCAATCACGAAATCTCTCACCTCTGTAATCTTCCTCCTCCAAAGCATACCCTTGGACCATAGTTCCAAGGCCTCCATCCAGAACAAGGATGCGTTTTGCAATCTCTTTCTCTATCGAAAATTTAAGCATCGATTCAGCATTGATATTAAAGAACAAAAATCCTTTTCACAGGTTTTATTTTTTCAAAACCTCTATTTCAAAGAGTTTATTCCAGTTTTTACCCGTAACAAATATTCGACCCGTAGCCTCATCATAAGCTATTCCATTCAGAACATCGGTATTACTGTTAATATCGGATTCGGTCAACAAGCCGCTCATATCAATAACACCTTTAACAGCACCACTTCGGGGATCTATTCTTATTATCGTATTCGTAGTATATACATTGGCCCATATTTCACCGTTAATCCATTCCAATTCGTTAAGATACATAACTTTAGAATTATCCGTATAAACATTTATCGAACCAACTTTCTTAAATGTTTCCGGATTAAGTATCCTTATCTCATCGGTTCCATCACTCATATATAACAGTTTACCATCGGTGGTAATACCCCACCCTTCACCTCCATATCCGAATTCGTGAAGCTGTTCAAAAGTATTAACGTCATATACAAACGCTTTGTTGTTTTGCCAAGTCAGTTGATACAACTTATCATTCAACAATACAAGTCCTTCAGCAAAATATTCATCGGCAAGTTTTTTATTCTTAAGTACCTTTCCGGTAGCAATTTCCACTTTACGCAATGAAGAGTGTCCTTCGAGGCCGGTACTTTCATATAAGACCCCGTTATCAAAAAGCAATCCTTGCGTATAAGCATTCGCATCATGCGGATAAACCTTAATTATTTTATATCCATAAAATTGAGGAATAGATGCAGCATACACCGTAAATTCACCAGTCTGAACATGCTTAGTCCCGTTTTGATACGCCTCAACCCTATATATTGTTCTTCCAGTAGGATAATTAGAGGTAAGTTTATACTCATATGCCGCCGTATCTATCTCGGCGACACGTTCTCCATTCATATAGAGCAAAATACTGTCTACCTCAGCGTTCTCCTTAAGGTTACATTTTATCAAGGCAGATTCACCCTGATGCAAATTTGCATCATTATCCACGACTACAGATGCAATAATCTTCTTTTCCTCGATTGGATTTGCCTTACTTCCGTGATAATTGGCATCTCGACCTGCAGAGCCTTGACCGTTGCATGAATACATCATCACCAGACCTAATGTCAAAGCCAATAATTTAAATATTCCCACTGCCATATAAATTAAGGAATTATTGTGCAAAGGTACGAAAAATTAGTATCTTTGCGAGGTATTTTCATGAAAAACTTATAAACATGCTGACTCTTAAGCAAATCAGAGATGACAAGGCATTCGCCATAGAACGCTTGTCTGTAAAAGGAGTAGATGCAGCTCCGATCATCGACAAAATCGAAACCCTCGACGATAAACGCAAATCTATTAAGGCAGAATTAGACGCAAACCTTTCGGAACAAAATTCGATTGCCAAAGAGATAGGGCAGCTTTTCAAACAAGGCAAGGGAGACGAAGCCGAAGCCGCCAAAGTGAAAGTCAATACACTTAAAGAGAGCTCCAAGACTCTTGAATCTCAACTTAAAGAGGCTGAAGAACAACTCAATGCACTTATCGTTACATTACCGAATTTTCCACACAGTTCAGTACCACATGGTAAAACTGCCGAAGACAACGTAATTGTTCGCAAAGGAGGAGCTGAGCCCAATTTACCAGCCGATGCGCTTCCACATTGGGAACTGGCACGGAAGTATGACATTATAGATTTCGAACTTGGAGTTAAACTTACGGGCGCAGGATTTCCGGTATACAAAGGACAAGGATCTGCATTGCAACGAGCCTTGATATCATTTTTCCTTGACTGCAATACGGCAGCAGGATATACCGAAGTTATGCCCCCATTGATGGTAAACGAAGCTTCGGGGTTCGGCACAGGCCAGCTTCCAGATAAGGAGGGGCAGATGTATCACGTAAACCTCGACAATTTTTACCTTATACCGACGGCAGAAGTTCCTGTAACCAACATATATCGTGATGTTATTTTAAACGAATCGGATTTCCCAATCAAAATGACGGCCTATACCCCATGTTTCAGACGTGAAGCCGGTTCTTACGGTAAAGATGTACGCGGGCTGAACCGTCTGCACCAATTCGACAAGGTAGAAATAGTTCAGATTTCACATCCGTCAGTTTCATACGAAGCGCTCGACGGAATGGTCGCACACGTAGAAGGTATCGTTCAAAAATTGGGATTGCCTTATCGTATAGTTCGTCTTTGCGGAGGAGACATGAGTTTCACATCGGCTTTGACATACGATTTCGAAGTCTATTCAGCAGCTCAAAAACGTTGGTTGGAAGTATCTTCTGTATCCAATTTCGAATCATTCCAGGCAAACCGTTTGAAATTGCGTTATCGCGATGCCAATAAGAAAATGCAACTGGCTCACACTCTTAACGGAAGTTCATTGGCACTGCCACGTATAGTTGCCGCATTACTGGAAAACAATCAAACTCCCGACGGAATACGTATCCCGGAAGTTCTTGTACCGTACACACGATTCGACATGATTAAATAAAGTTTGAACCGATAATAAAACAAAACAAAAGCGACAGGCGGTGAAAGTTGAAACTTTCACCGCCTGTCGCTTATTCATAGCTGATTGGTAATCTTATCACTTTACTTGCCACAACTGCAACAATAAACCTAATTTTCTATATTAGACTGCGAAACAATACTTTAGCAATAAGATAAGATTGGAAAGAACAGACTAAATTATCATTGCAATATGTTAGCCTACCCGACTCAGATTAACGTCGTTTTATCTCCTCGACACGTTTACCCGCCTCTTTGCACAAAGCTTCCACATCTACTCCCAACAGCTGATGATTCCTGACCAATATACGTCCATTAACGATAACAGTATCGACATCGGCCGCCTTCCCACAATAAACCAAATTTGCAATTATATCATTATGCGGATTAAGATGTACTCCGGAAACATTCACAAGAATAATATCTGCACAGGCATCTTTCTTAATAATCCCGGTTTTTCCTTCCAGTCCCAAAGCCTTTGCGCCATTAACAGTAGCCATCTGCAATATTTGATAAGCCGGTAATGCACAAGGATTATAGTTTACAAGTTTTTGCAACAAAGATGCGGTACGCATTTCATCCCACATATCCAAGTCGTTATTAGAGGATGGTCCATCGGTTCCGATACCCACATTCAATCCATGTTCAACCATTTTT
>CASFSC010000212.1 GCA_949296995.1 uncultured Alistipes sp.
TATTTGAAGACATTAACACAATAAAATAAAAAGCAGAAAGAAAAATTCTTTCTGCTTTTTATTTATTATATTTCAGAATAAAACTTCCTTTAGGATTACTTATTCTTTGTAAAGAGCGTATCCATCTGTTCCAAAGTCAAACCTTTTGTTTCCGGGACCATTTTCCATACGAAGAGTGCAGACAGCACAGCCATTACGCCATAAAAACCGTAAGTAAATGCCCCGCTTATCTCCATCATAGAAGGATAAGTTGCAGAAATCAAGAAATTGGCAGTCCATTGAGCTGCAACCGCAATGGCAACAGCTTGTCCACGAATCTTATTGGGAAAAATTTCCGCAATAAGCACCCAACATATCGGTCCCCACGACATCATAAAGGATGCTGTATAAATAATAATAAATACAAGGGTTCCTATTCCTATCACATTAAAATAAGAGAGCAACGCAATAGCAAACATACCTATAGCCATACCTATAGAGCCGGTAATAAGCAAAGGTTTACGACCCCACTTGTCCACTGTCAAAATAGCCAATACGGTAAATATGACATTTACAAGGCCCATAACTATTGTCTGGAGCATTGAAGCATCTTTGGCCGCACCCATACTTTCAAATATTCGAGGAGCATAATAAAGTGCCACATTTATACCGACGAATTGTTGAAAAACGGAAAGCAACACCCCAATTATTATCACTTTCTTACCATATGTAAACAACTTAGCCTTGACAGATTTCTTTACAGAAGCCTTGATCTCCTCGAGAATTGCAGCACCCGTAGATTTACCGTTTATCTTATCAAGCACAGCCAAAGCTTTCTGGTCCTGATCGGTCATTGCAAGATATCGCGGAGTTTCAGGGACAAACAGCAAGAAGAAACCGAACAGAAAAGCAGGGATAGCTTCAGATGCAAACATATAACGCCATCCTATTGAATTGATCCATTCGATAGTCTGTCCTTTTGCTATACCCCAGTTTACGAAATAAACCACAAGCATACCGAATATAATTGCAAATTGGTTGAATGAAACCAATCGCCCTCGAATAGCTGCAGGAGCAATTTCCCCAATATACATTGGCACCACTGCCGAAGCCAGACCGACACCTACCCCACCGATTATACGGTAAAAATTGAACATTATCAAAAGTCCCATCGATGGTTCGTTTTTCGGGAAAAATAGAAATTCAGGATATCCCGAACCAAGTGCCGATACAAAAAACAGAACAGCCGCTAAAAGCAATGAACGTTTACGTCCCAAATTAGAGGAAAGGAATCCCGATATGGCGCCACCGATAATGCACCCTATCAATGCACTCGATACCGTTACTCCATGAGCGAACGATCCCAGCCCCAGAGGATTTATAAGAAAAGCCTGAATAGACTTTTCTGCACCGGAGATAACTGCTGTGTCGTACCCGAAGAGAAGACCTCCTATGGTAGCGACCAGCATTATTCCGAATATATACAAACTGTTATAAGTTTTAGACATTGTTCAGTAGTTTATTGTATGCGGTAAATTAAATAAACATCGATAACAGTTGTTCAAATTTTTCCTGTTTCCCGCTCGTTGTTGCAGGTTCTCCAACTTCGATAGCATGTTGACGCAAATCTTCCAAAGAAAGTTTTCCCTGTTCAAATTCTGCACCTTTACCGCTGTCGAACGATGAATAACGGGCTTTACGCATTGCTTTATAATCAGATTTTGTCAATATTTCATCGGCAATGATAAGTCCGCGGGCAAATGTATCCATTCCTGTAATATGTGCTATGAACAGATCCTCAACATCGGTTGAGTTACGACGTACCTTCGCATCGAAATTGATACCACCTGTTTTAAAGCCTCCATTGGCAAGGATAACAAGCATCGCTTCAACCGTTTCCTGTACATTAACCGGGAACTGGTCGGTATCCCATCCGTTTTGAGCATCACCACGGTTAGCGTCAATACTTCCAAGCATACCTGCATCGGCTGCCATCTGTAATTCATGATCGAAAGTATGACCTGCAAGCGTAGCATGATTAACTTCAATATTGACTTTGAAATCCTTGTCAAGCCCATAATGGCGCAAGAAACCTATAACCGTTTCAGTATCATAATCATACTGATGTTTAGTCGGTTCCATCGGTTTGGGTTCCACGAGGAAAGTTCCCTTAAATCCATTTGCACGTGCATAATCACGGGCTTTGGTCAACATCATTGCAAGATGTTCTTTTTCACGTTTGGTATCAGTATTGAGAAGTGACATATATCCTTCACGACCTCCCCAGAACACATAATTTTCTCCTCCAAGTGCAATAGTAGCATCAATAGCATTTTTAATCTGTGTAGCTGCATGCGCTACTACGTCGAAATCAGGATTAGTTGCCGCACCATTCATATAACGTGGATTACCAAATACATTCGCTGTACCCCACAACAATTTTACTCCCGTTTCTTTCTGTTTTACTTTGGCATACTCAACGATAGCATGAAGATTCTTTTCATATTCTGCTACAGACTTGCCTGGATTAACCAAATCTACATCATGGAAACAGTAATAAGGAGCTCCTATCTTAACGAAAAAGTCAAAGGCTGAATCCATTTTCACTTTCGCCTGTTCTACAGGATCCGAAATATTACTCCATGGAAATACTCGTGTCGGGCCTCCGAAAGGATCTGCATTTTCTGCACAGAAAGAGTGCCAGTAAGCTATTGCAAAACGCAAATATTCTTTCATTGTTTTGCCGGCAACTACACGGTTTTCGTCATACCAGCGAAATGCCAACGGATTTTTTGAATCCGGTCCTTCATACTTGATTTTTGAAATTGATGAAAACATTGATGTCATAACTTTAATTTTTATTTAGTTCTTAAATATATTTATTCTGTTTTTACTTCTAATTTACATCCCGGCAACTCTTTTCGTAACAGACGGATCTCCAGCCATACCCTGCGGACGGTCAAGATAAAAATATGCCGTCGATGTCACATCATCCCGACGATAATAATTGGTAAATCCATGCGGATATTGTGGATCATCCATCTTAAGGTCCGGCATATCATCCAAAAGACGATAAAATTTCAGTTCTTCAATATGGTCAATGGTAGTAGGTTTCATATCAACACCTTTCTCATACAGTTTCAGTACATCGCCATATGTTCCGCCCCCTATTTGCTGCAATGTGACGCGACAGTTTTTATAAAAATATATCGGATCTGGAATATGCAGTCTATAAAATGTCCACAAACGTTTCTGCGAATCGCTGACAAGACATCCCTGATACATATTATAATAAGCACCCTGGCCCCATGCCGTTCCTATATAATCTTCAGATCCTGTTCCCGCCAATGTAGGATTATCAGTATCATCATCTATATATGCCTTAAATTCACCTTCTCCCCACCAAGTATTTTCATATACAGAATCAGCCTGTACAGATATGTTAACACCCAAGAAACGTCCTGTTCCTTTCACTTCAGGCAAAATAGTATAATCTACACCCAGAGTAGTAGGGTTTTCACGATTCCAGTAACTATGGAAATACATCATATCGTCATCCCATTCCGTAATCTGTGTCATATTTATATCATAAAACAGATGTGACAAAGTCTGGTCCGATTGATTTACCAAAACCACTTTTGCACCCTGTTTAAATGGCATCTGAATACAACAGTTGAAAGAACGTCCTTCCGGGTCAGAAAAGAGTGCATTTTCAAAAGGGACCATGATTCCTGCACCATTGCAAAAGAAATCGCCCAACGGAACCGAAACGGCAGGGACATTACATCCATCCCAATAAATTTTGAATAACAACGACCGCAACATTTTGGGACTACGATCACTGACTGTCAGCCAAATACGGTTTATAATTCCCATACCGTCAAAATCCATCATCACACAACTGTCTCCAGTCTGTATACGATCAAACGCATGTCCCTTTGCACCTTTATTGCTTATTGCAGCCATACCTTTGCCACCCGTCGGATTTTCAAAACTAAACCAACGGATCTGTTCTCCATGCGGTCTTTTATAAAGTTGCTGAGACAACACAGGGCCCGACATCAACAAAAGTACCGCAGTAAAGATAAAACATTTCATTTTAGAGCTATAGCTGCAATCCATAATCAATAATCTGCTGTTTCTCTTATTTTGTATTACAATAATATATTTTATTATTTAGCAAGTTGCAATTCCAACTCTTTTTTCCACTCAGCATAAGCCGTTTCCAAAGCATCCTTAATAGATGGATCGGGTTCGACAATTTCAAGTTTACGGAGCGAAGCAAAAGCCTCTTCTCTATTTTTATAGAGTCCTGCGCCCAGAGCGGCACCTCTTGCAGCTCCCAAAGCCCCATCGGTATTGTAAAGTTCTATACGCACATTACATATCGTAGCAAGTGTTTTACGGAAAAGAGGACTCAGGAAAAGATTGGCTTTTCCGGCACGCATAACCTCAGCTTTCAGTCCTGTTTCACGCATTATGTCCACTCCATAACGGAAAGCAAAGGCTATACCCTCCTGTGCTGCACGCAACAGATGTCCTTTCCCATGACGATTGAGGTCTATACCTGATATCTCTGCGCCTGTATAACGGTTTTCGAGCATGCGTTCAGCTCCGTTCCCGAAAGGTATCATAACCAAACCTTCGCTTCCTGCCGGAACCGAAGCAGCCAGTTCATTCACCTGATCGTAACTCATATCCGAAGCAACCATACGTTTTGTCCACGCATTTAGTATCCCAGTACCATTGATACACAAAAGTACGCCATAACGTGGAGCACCCGATGAATGGTTAACATGAAGAAACGTATTGACACGAGACAATCTATCGGCTTTAGGAATATCAGTTACACCGTAAACGACACCCGAAGTACCACCCGTAGCAGCTATCTCTCCAGGATTCATAACATTAAGTGAGAAAGCATTATTTGGCTGATCTCCCGCCCTGTATGCAATGGGCGTTCCTTCCTTGAGTCCGAGAAGACGTGCCGCTTCTGCCGAAACACGAGCCTGAATACCTATCGAAGGTAAATCATCAGGTATGGTCGTTTTATTTATGCCATAATAATCGGCAACGAAATCGGCCCTTTTATCCTCCTTGAAATCCCATAGTATCTGTTCCGAAAGTCCGCTCGATGTAGTAGATATGTCTCCCGAAAGCTTATACAATATATAATCACCCGGCAACATAAAAGATGCAACCTTTTCAAAAATTTCCGGTTCATTACGTTTCACCCATGCCAATTTCGAAGCTGTAAAATTACCGGGTGAATTAAGCAAATTGACAAGACATTTTTCATGTCCTATCTGTTTTTGAGCTTCGGCCCCTATCGAAACTGCACGACTATCACACCATATAATCGAATCACGTAACACTTCACCCTGTTTATCCAGGCATACCAAACCATGCATCTGATAAGTTATACCAATGGCCTTTATATCATCCGGAGTCAAATCTTTAGTAAGCTGTTTTATCCCTTCACAAGCATAGTCCCACCACATTTTAGGTGCTTGTTCAGCCCAGCCGCTCTGAACAGCCTTAATGGGCATTTCTGCTGAAGGCAATGTAACTGAACCAGCTCCTTCTCCGGTAGCAACATCCAATAATGAAACTTTTACAGAAGAACTGCCTATATCAATACCAAGTGTTTTCATTTATGTAATAGTTTAGTTTATAATCTTGTAAAAAACGCTATCCCTGCCAGTTTATAAAATTAAGTCGGAATTTACGTTTCGTATCGCGCTCATACTGATTTTTATTGAACACGTAATAAAGGGCCGGTTTATGAGCGACATCTTTCTGTTTCTCTGTAGTTGGAGTAATATAACCCGACGAAAGTACTTTCTTACGAAAATTACGATTATCAATGTCAATTCCAAGAATCGCTTCATATAATGTCTGAAGTTGACGTATCGTAAATTTACGAGGCAAAAGTTCGAATGCTATAGGCTCTGCGACAAACTGTTTACTGAGAGCATCGAGTGCATCTGCCAGTATCATTTTATGATCCATTGCCAATTTACGTACAGACTGTACTTCTATCCACTCTCCTCCACGCATCCCGGCAAATGAAATCAGTTTGGGTGTAAGTTTAACAAGTGAATAATATGCTACGGTAACTACACGCGTAGTATTAACTTTATAATGGTTGCACAGCCACTCCAATTCATATCCCTTCACACGGTCAGGATCCGAAAAGACATGTAACTGTTTAAGATATATATCCAATACACCAAGGTATTTAGATAAAACACGGTTTGCAGAAGTATTCAAATCCTCATTTTGAAGAATAAGACTTCCTGGCAGTTTGTATTCACAGATATCTTCAGGCAAACTACTACCATCAGCATTCCGTTTTATAAGAAGTACTTTGAGTACTTTACCATCAAAACCGAATACAACACAATCTACCGATATAGAATGGTTGGTTAGCGGGGTCATTTGAAATTAATAATAAGTTTTAGGTTTGAAATCAAAATTACTCTATTTTTTGAAAAAACCAAAACTTAATGTACTATTTACGCTAAGTAAAACCGAAACAACTGCTCTTCAATTACATATAAACCATATTTATAAAAACCAAATAAGATAAAAAACATTATATTTGTACATATCACATTACGATCAACCCAACTTAAAACACAACCATTTAATATGATTATCACAAAGGCAACAATAGTACATTGCTGTTAATACAATTACCCATAGCTACATGAATTTAATTAATGCATTAATTTCTAAATCTGATTGTTTAGATGAATCAATCTCGCCAATTTGAATATCAATATTCGATGATTGTTTTTTATATTCTATAGATAATTGATTTATTTGCGTAGAATACGACTGTAAATTCCCTTCTGGAGATACTGCACTATTATACATTGCTTCTGCTGTATGAAATAGGTCGCTAATGTCTTCATGTATATCTCTATATTTTTTGGGAGAAGGCGTCATTTCCCGTAATAACAATTTAGTTGTATTATACAATGAATCTAACGTTTGATGGACACCTTTGTTTCTATAATATTGAGATTTTTCAATGACAGCTTCACTAAAATCGACACAATACTCTACCTTTGAAATATCGGGTATATTATAATATGATGAATAAAATTTTCTTCATTTAATATAATAAATAAAAAATTTTTTACCGACTACCATATATTAAATGGTAGCCGGCAAAAATATGTTGATTCCACACTACTTTATATCAAAATCAAGCATAGTACGACCTTCAAGTTTAGCCGTAATATGATCTCCCGGTTTTACAGGACCTACTCCTACAGGTGTGCCTGTAAATATCAGATCGCCTATTTTGAGAGTTATAAAATGAGAAACATACGATATGATATGGTTTACTCCGAATATCATTTTCGAGGCATCTCCACTTTGACGCAATTCGCCGTTAAAAAACATTTCGAAACGTAACTCCTGAACATTCTTGCCCAACTCCTCCAATTTAACGAATTGAGAACTCAATGCTGCCGAATGGTCAAATGCCTTGCATATCTCCCACGGCAAACCTTTTTCCATACATTTACGCTGAATATCTCTTGCCGTAAAATCTATTCCCAACCCTACCTCGTCATAACAACGACCGGCAAACTTTTCATCTATCGCCTTAACAACACGGTTTATTTTGACAACAAGTTCGGTTTCATAATGCAAATCATTACTGAACGCAGGAACATAAAACGGTTCGTTATTACGCAGCAATGCCGTATCTGGTTTCAAAAAGAACAGAGGCGCTTCTGGAATATTGGAATTATTGTCGAGTTCCTGTATATGTTCGACATAATTACGCCCTATACATATAATTTTCATCCTATTGTAATATGTAATAATAATTTACATCTATCAATTTTTTAAAAGGTCGACCATTCTTCGGGCAAACCTGTCGGATGCTCCTGCTCCACCTATAAGTGACCGCAATTCAGTAAAATCATTCATCATACGTTCATGTTGACTGCCACCTGGCAAAATAGCATTCAATTCAGCCGTGGCATTACGCATATTCATTTGAAACTGCAACAATTCCCTGACTGACTCACGACCCAAATTTATATTGACCAACGAAACATATGGCACTTTGATAAACGCATTGGCAATAAGCATGGTCGCCAGATTCGCACGATAACAAACCACCTCCGGGACTCCGAGCAATCCTGTTTCCAACGTGGCAGTACCCGACGTAACGACTGCGCCATCACTTATGCTCAAAAGTTCATAAGTTTTATCACATACATAACGCACATCACTCCCTTTAGTATATTTATCATAAATACCCTTATCGAGCCACGAAACACCTGCAATCACAAACTGATACTGAGGATACTCATAAGACAGTTCAACCATAAACGGCAAATTATTATTGATTTCCGATTTTCGACTTCCTGCCAATAAGGCTATCACAGGACGTTTGTCAAGTCCATTTTCACTCAAAAATTGTTCTTTATCCGGCACAACAGAAATACGTTCGGTAATCGAATCCATTATCGGATTACCTTCATATATCGCCTCGATACCATGTTTACGAAAATAATCTATTTCGAAAGGGAATATGACAAATAATTGGTCGACATATTTTTTTATTTTCTTCACACGCGACTCTTTCCATGCCCATACTTTAGGAGCTATATAGAAAAATGTCCTGATACCAATAGACTTGGCAAATTTTGCCATGCGTAAATTGAAACCGGCATAATCTATCAGTATCAATACGTCAGGAGCATACTGTTCCACATCTTTTTTACACTCTTTGATCTGTCCGAGAATAGTCTTCAAATTACGTACAACCTCTACAAACCCCATAAAAGAGGTCTCTTTATAATGTTTGACAAGATTATCGGCACCTCCGACCTCGGCCATACGATCGCCGCCCCAAAAACGAAATTCGGCTTCGGGATCAGCTTTTTTCAAGCCTTTCATAAGATTCGATCCATGCAGATCTCCTGACGCTTCTCCTGCTATCAAATAATATTTCATAACAAATCGGGTCTTAATTTTTCAGTTCTATCTATTGCCTGTTGTTCCTGCCATTTGGCAATTTCCTTAAAATTCCCCGAAAGCAAAACTTCAGGTACTTTCCACCCTCGAAAATCTGCAGGACGGGTATATACGGGAGGTGCCAGCAAACCATCCTGAAAACTATCTGTCAATGCAGAACTTTCGTCTCCGATGGCCCCAGGAATAATACGTATAACACTGTCGGCAATTATAGCCGCAGCCAATTCTCCTCCGGTCAACACATAATCTCCTATGGAAATTTCCCTTGTTATCAAATGTTCACGAACACGGTAATCTATACCTTTATAATGGCCGCAGAGAATTATTATATTTTCAAGTGTGGACAGACGATTGGCCTCACCCTGATTATAGGTAATACCGTCAGGAGAAGTATATATGATTTCATCATATGTACGCTCAGCCTGCAAAGATTCGATACAACGAAAGATTGGTTCCGGTTTCATAACCATTCCCGCCTCGCCTCCGAACGGATAATCATCCACCTGACGATGTTTATCCAAAGTATAGTCTCGGATATTATGCACAACTATCTCAACCAATCCTTTTGCCTGAGCACGTTTGAGTATCGACTCATTCAATGGACTGGTCAAAAGTTCCGGAACGACCGTTAGAATATCTATACGCATAATTCAAATAAATAACCGTTAAACCAGACAGTATATTAATATTCTCAACCGTTACAAATAATTTACTTCTCCACCCAGAACCTCGGTAATAAACGGATTATATATACTTTCATGTCCGATAGTACTTTCCGGTCCATGTCCAGGATAGAATCTGACATCATCCCCAAGTGGAATAAGTTTGTCGAGTATGCTGCGCATTATCCAACTATAATCACCGCCAGGAAGGTCTGTACGGCCGATACTTTCTCTGAACAAGGTATCTCCGGTTATAAGTATTTTGTCTTTTTCATCATAAAGGCACACGTGTCCTATCGTATGTCCAGGAGTCTCAATAACTTTCAAAACCGTATTACCAAATTTTATCTCTTTTTGTTGGCTCAAATCTATATCTGCCACAGGTGCCTCATCAATAGACAAGCCATACATAGGAGCATAGTCATGAGCATTATCCAACAAATAAGAATCTTTGGAACTTATTGCGAAAGGAACGCCATATTTATCTTTGACATACTGTACTCCAAGAATATGATCTACATGCCCATGAGTATTTACAGCCATTACAGGTTTCAAGCCATTCTGTTCAATATATGCCGTCAATGCAGCATCTTCGTTAGGCGTATAATTTCCTGCATCTACAATGACACACTCTTTAGTTTCATCAGAAAGGACAAGAGTATTTTCGCTAAAACAGTTAAATACCAAAACACCTATTTTCAACATAATTCAAATATATTTACATCACACATTTTCATACAAAGATAGTAATACCTACATTTGCATGAAACAAATCATACAAAAGTGGCAAGAAAAAAAGCAAATTATCCTCTTATTGAAGGACTGGAAATAACATCAATAGCTGCCGAAGGCAAGGCTTTGGGAAAATATAATGATATTGTAGTATTTGTCCCGATGGCAATTCCGGGAGATGTCGTAGATGTCCAGATACGAAGCAAACGACGTCGTTTTATGGAAGGCTTCATTGTCAATTTCATAAAGCGGTCTCCGTTGAGAGTTGATCCTTTCTGTGAACATTACGGTATTTGCGGAGGTTGCAAATGGCAACATCTGCCATATTCGGAACAGTTACGGTTCAAACAGGAACAGGTGGTTGACCAGCTTTCGAGAATAGGGAAAATCGATCTACCGGAAATTTCTCCTATAATAGGGTCTGAAAAGACCACTTTTTACCGCAATAAATTGGAATTCACATTTGCACATAAACGTTGGTTGACAAATGAAGAGGTTGCATCGGATATAGACATAGAAAATAGTCCTGCTCTCGGATTTCATATACCTGGGCGTTTCGACAAGGTACTGGATATAAACAAATGCTGGTTACAACAAGACCCATCTAATGAAATCAGGATATTCACACGGGATTTTTGTATTATCCATGGTTATCCGTTTTACAATACGCGTGAACATGATGGATTGATGCGAAACATCATAATTCGCACTGCATCCACAGGTGAAATAATGGTTATAGTATCTTTTGCTCGCGCCGATATGACAAAAATAGAGACACTAATGTCGGCACTTGCAATCCGTTTTCCGGAGATTACATCTCTCATGTATGTAATTAATGACAAGCTAAATGACACTATCAACGACCTTGAAATAATATGTTACAAAGGCCGAGACCACATTTTCGAAGAGATGGAAGGACTGCGTTTCAAAATAGGGCCCAAATCCTTTTACCAAACAAATTCACGACAGGCATACAAATTATACAGCGTAGCTCGTGACTTTGCAGAGTTGCAAGGAGACGAAACGGTCTACGATTTATATACCGGCACAGGTACAATTGCCAATTTCATCGCAAGGAAATGTGCAAAAGTAGTTGGAGTGGAATATGTTCCGGAAGCTATCGAAGATGCTAAAGTAAATTCTGAATTGAACGGAATAAGTAACACTGTTTTTTATGCCGGCGATATGAAAGACGTTCTCAACGACTCGTTCATTGCCGAAAACGGAAAACCTGATGTAATTATTTTCGATCCTCCCCGTGCCGGGATACATGAAGATGTGGCAGCCACAGTTCTCAAAGCTGCGCCCCAACGTATCGTTTACGTGAGCTGCAACCCTGCAACGCAGGCCAGAGATCTGGCTATTTTCGATTCCATGTATAAAGTCACAAAAATACAGCCGGTAGATATGTTTCCACATACCCATCATGTCGAAAATGTCGTACAGCTGATACGCAAACAATAAAGTACAAGCAACGTTAAATGGTTCAAATACATCTTAACTATACATACAATAGACAATAAATATTATTTGAATGATTTATATAGTTGCACGTAAAACCCTAATTTTTAATGCTATGAAAAAATTATTATTGACAATAGCCGTACTTTTTGCGGGAATATCATTTACTTCAGCCCAAAGTAAAGATTTCATAGACCAAAACTATATAGAGATAACAGGACGTGCCGAAATGGAGGTCGCTCCCGATGAAATCTATCTCAATATAACTATCAACGAAAAAGACAATAAAGGCAAAATATCAGTTGAACAACAGGAAAAAGATATGTTCCGTCGACTGAAAGCGATCGGCATAGACATTGAAAAAGATCTTACAGTACAAGATATGGCGAGCGATCTGAAGACATACCTGCTCAAAAAAAATGCAGTTATGACGACTAAATCATTCCAGTTGAAGATCAATTCTACCGAAATG
>CASFSC010000213.1 GCA_949296995.1 uncultured Alistipes sp.
AATACCTATAGGTGACATAGGTGAAACCAACAGAACTTCCATGGTTCCACGTTCTTTCTCGCGAACGATGGAAATCGAAGTCATCATAGCACAGATCAACATCAATATCAAGCCCATAACTCCAGGAACAAAATTATAAGCGCTTTTCATTTGAGGATTATAAAGCAACTTGATATTCGGCATTATAGCAAAAGAACCTTGAAGGGCAGGTATTGTGCCCGCCAATTCAGATTGACAACGTGCAAATATATTTGATGTATATGAGCTTATCATTGATGCGGTATTAGGCTCACTACCATCAATAATTACCTGTACTGAAGCTTTTCCCGTATGCAGTAAATTATTCTGAAAATCATGCTCGAAAACTAGTACTATATCAGTTTTATTATTTTTAAAAAGATTGTCAATATCGGAAGGATCTTTAACAACAGTAACAATATCAAAATATGGATTTTCTGAAAAACGTTCTGTTATTTTTCGCGTAAGGTCATCATTCGAAGGGGCATAAACAGATACTCTAACATTATTTACCTCGGTAGTTATCGCAAAACCAAAAAGTATGATTAATACTATCGGCATAGCCAACAATATCATCATAGTTCGGCGATCACGAAATATATGATAAAACTCCTTACGTACAAAAGCAAAAAACTGTTTCATGATCAACCCTCCGTTCTTTGTGCTTTTCGGGCGATTTTAACAAATACACCGTTCATATTATCAACTGAATATATCCGTTTCAACTCTCGAGGGGAATCAAGGGCATCTATACGACCATCTACCATAATAGAAACTCGATCACAATATTCAGCTTCATCCATATAATGGGTTGTTACGAAAACTGTAATTCCACGATCAGCGGCATCATATATTAGCTCCCAGAATTTACGTCGGGTAGCGGGATCAACACCTCCGGTAGGTTCATCGAGAAATACTATTTTCGGATTATGAAAAATAGCAATCGAAAAAGCCAATTTTTGCTTCCAACCCAAAGGCAACGATTTCACTATTGTATTACGTTCATCTTCGAAATTAAGCATACGTAACATACGTTCTGTACCGTCGACTATCTGTTTATTACTCATCCCGTAAATTCCGCCGAACAATCGAATATTCTCCCACACCTTCAAATCTTCATACAGAGAAAATTTCTGACTCATATATCCGATATTTCTTTTTATCTGTTCCTGTTGGTTGGAAATATCAAACCCTGCGACAAAACCTTTTCCCGACGTAGGCTTGCTCAAGCCGCATAACATCCTCATAGCAGTAGTTTTACCTGCTCCGTTAGCTCCTAAAAAACCGAATATTTCTCCTTGTTTCACATCGAAACATATATGATCTACGGCTGTAAAATCTCCGAATTTTTTAGTAAGGCCATCAGCACATATAACTATATTGTTTCCCATAACTATATTTTAGCAAGCAACATATAGACATCTTCTATATTAGGTTCGATATTCTTTACAATGACATTCTCAAAGCCTTTTTGAACCAAAAAATCACGTAATGTTTCAACTGTAAATGACGGATTTACAGTAATATGATGTACATCTCCAAATGCAAAAGCGGTCTCAATGTCAGGAATTTCACGTAAGATTTTCAACAGTTTGGTCATATTCGATGCCTCAACCGACCATATAGTTTTATCATATGACTCTATTATTCCCTGTGGCGTATCAACCATCAGAAACTCTCCGTCATTCATCAATGCTATACGATCGCATCGGGAAGCTTCATCCATATATGGTGTTGAAACGAGAATTGCAATTCCCTGCGTTTTAAGTCTGTCGAGAATATCCCAAAACTCTTTTCTTGAAACCGGGTCTACTCCCGTTGTAGGTTCATCCAAAAACAACACTTCCGGTTTATGAATCAAGGCACAACATAATGCCAATTTCTGTTTCATCCCTCCTGACAATGCTCCGGCACGACGTTTTTTAAAAGGTTCTATTTGAATATATATATCCCGTATTAAATCATAATTAGCTGCAACTGTTGTTCTAAAAACAGAAGCAAAAAAATCGAGGTTTTCTTCCACTGTCATATCTTGATACAGGGAAAAACGCCCTGGCATATAACCGATCCTTTTACGTATTTCTTTATAGTCATCGACAACATCATATCCTGCGACACGGGCATTGCCTTTATCAGCCAATATAAGTGTCGTGAGGATACGGAATAGTGTGGTCTTTCCTGCCCCATCAGGGCCTATGATACCAAACATTTCTCCATATGGTACATCGAAAGTTATATCTTTCAATGCACAAAGATTTCCATAACTCTTTTCGACGTTTTTTACCTCTACTGCCATCATTGGAAATTGAAATTTACATCGCCGTACATACCTATCTTAACATAGCCATCATTTTCAACAGATATTTTAACTGCATAAACCAGATTTTCCCGTTCATCTTTTGTCTGTATAGTTTTAGGAGTGAATTCAGCCTGATCAGAGATCCAGGTAACTATGCCTTTGTATTCTCTGGATCCTCCATCGTCTCCAAAATCTGTATAGACCGTCACCTCCTGGCCTATTTTCAGTTGCGAAAGCTGCCCCGAGGTCACATAGGCACGCAAAATCATATGATCCGTATCAGCAATTTTGAAAAGAGGCATACCTACAGAGGTATATTCTCCCTGCTCAGCATACTTGACAAGGACTGTACCTGAGATAGGACTTTTAACAACACTACGGGCTATACGATCATCTATCGAAGCTATTTGAGCAGCAACACCGTCTATCTCTCCATAAATACTCAGATTGTTACTCTGAAGAGATTCTCGCTGTGCCGAAAGTTGTTTTTCAAGTACCAAAATATTGGCATTTATATCATCCAACTGTTTGGTGTTGGCGGCATTCGCCGAAATAAGTTTTTCAACTCGGTCTCGTTCCCGCTGCTGTGTAGCTATCTGTTGTTGCGTTGCAGCAATCTGACGTGAAATATCAAGAGTACGACTGCCCAATGCCTGACGATTGGCCAAAAGTTGAAGCTTATTAAGGTATAACTGGACTGTATCTACCAACCCTATTGCTTCACCGGCATCAAGTTTATCTCCCTCCTGCACTGCAAACCACTCTAAACGTCCTGTCGCCTCTGATGAAACTATTATATCGGTAGCTTCGAAAGTCCCTGAAGCATCATAAGCATATTTATTGTGACTGCAACTAATAAGGAATAAGGCAATAAATGATATGACAAATATTCTTTTCATGACTAATTGTTTGTAAGATTTTTAATTTCATATATGGTTTGCATAAGTTCTACCTCATGTACGGCCTTATTCACTTTGGCATTCTGCTCTGATATCATGTCTCGAACAAGATCCGTCGCACTCAAAACGCCATTTTCGAGTTTGGCCTCCGATGCCTTGACTATATTACTGCGCATACGTATAATCTCATCATCATCAGCCATAATCTGTCTGTATTTTCCATATTCACCAGCAAGCTGAATACGTTGCAAATTATTATTAAAAAGGAATGTCTCTCTCTGCACCTCTATTTGACGAATTCCGACATCTATATTACGGAGTTTATTCCGCCGGGTATAATAATTCCCGAAATTCCATGAAAAACGTATCCCTCCTATTGCAAACAGTTTGAATTTGTCCTGCAACATATTGAGCCCTGGTTTACCATAACCGCCCTGCAGAAACAATCCCAACTGAGGCATATTCGACGCATTTATAGATCGGCGCTGAGTTTCCATTTGTTGTTGCATTGCATCATAAAGAGTCAATTCCGGTCTATTGACAGTTCCATCAGCAACAGGTTCATGCAGAACCTCGGGTTTAATAAATTTTTCGTCTTTCTGAACAGGTTTACCTATAAAAGCAGACAGCATTTGTACATAAGCTTCCCGATTGGTTTTTAACTGGACGCTATCCTGTCCTGCACTGAGTTGTTCTGCTTTTACAGCATCGAGATCAGCCTGATTTGCAACTCCATTATCGACATAACTGCATATACGTTCATAATTAACCCGCAAATTTTCCAGATACAACGCATTTAGCCGTATCTGTTCATCCAATAACAAAATACCGAAAAACATATTATTAACACGCTCTCTTAACGCATACATATCCACCTCATATTGAGCCCTATCGGCATCACCCTGAGCCCTCAATGCATCCTTGGACGCTTTAGTCGTTCCCCCGTCCCATATAACCTGGGTTACTTCAGCTAAGACCTGGTACTGATCTTTACTAAGCACAGGGATATCATAACCGGGAATCGTTATAGGAATACTGGTCACATCTGTCTGATATGTAGCTTTTGCTGAAAGAGAGAATTGTGGCAAATAGGATTTGGAGGCATTTTTCAAATCATAATTTTCACTTTGCCCGATAAGGTCATAACGTTTTACCAAAGGATAATTTTCTTTTGCCAGACGATAGCACTCCTCGATAGAAATCTGTCCGAAGCATATTATGGACTGACAGATCGACATTAACAATAAAACACTTTTTTTCATATCAAAACAAACATTATGGGCGAAGGCTTAATAATATAGTTTTTACAACCTCTGCTTTTCTTTCTGCGAGCAATGCATCCATATCTTTATCACTAAAATTCCATATTTTTGCAAAAGCTGGTCTAATTGCTACGGCAAAAACATTCAGAGACACGACATTCAATATCAATTGTTGCACAGATATCGGACGAATTCTTCCTGCATCTATCTCCTCTTTCAATTCTTTTTCAAATACATTGAGAGTTTGACGAGGAATATCACCTATTCCTGATAAAAGTTCTTCAAACATTTGAGAATTTTTAGTGAATCCATTCATCAGGAACAATACTATATTGGAATTCTCCATAACGGCATCATAATGAGCCTCTATCAATCTTGTAAGTTTTTCAGTAAAATTACCGTTTCCCGTTTCCAACGATATAAATTCCTTAAAAACCCTTTTGATTTTACCACCTAACACTGCATGAAAAAGTTTCTCTTTTGTTCTGAAATAATAATGCACGAGTGCCTGATTACATCCGACCTCCTTCGCTATCTGCGTCGTAGAAGTCAGTGAATAGCCGTTTTGCAAAAACTGCTTTTCAGCAACAGACAAGATTTTTTCTTCCATATTATGGATATCATGCATATCATCTTTCAATCTCTCTTTTCGCATATACAAGATTATTGTTTATAAACTTTTTAAATTAGTTTTTATTAACATGGTAGTTTAACACTATTATTTAACAAACAAATTTAATAGAATTATTAATAAAATACAACTCTTATAATGCAGTTTTTTCACATAAAATATACATCCAAATATAAAATTGCAACAATCATACTTCACAACCATCTAATATACAATACATTACCCACAGCAAAATGAATATTGAAAAATATACGATCGTTGTATTATATTATTGTAAAGATTACTTTCCCATTCAATTTCAAAGAACATAATCATTCAAAAAAAACTATTTTTGTAAAAACGATATAAATATGTTAATAAGCAGGGAATTAAGTTGGCTGGTTTTCAACGAAAGAGTAATGCAGGAAGCGCAGGACGAAACCGTTCCCTTATTGCAACGGTTACGTTTTTTGGGCATATTTTCCAATAATCAAGATGAATTTGTAAAAGTACGGGTTGCCAATCTCGAACGCAGAGAGAAAAACAAATCAGCTAAAAACAAAAAATTGGACGGGAACCTCTCCACCGTAGAACTCCAAACAAAAATAAATGAAGCTGTAAAAGATGCCCAACAAAGATTCGAGCAAACATATAATGATATCCTCCGGAAAATGGAGGAAATCGGCATAATAATAGTGAACGAAAAACAGCTTGACAAAGAACAAGAGGCATTCTGTCGGGAATATTTTGCTAACAAAATAAGTCTGCAAATGGTTCCTTTATTGATTCGCAAATCAGTAAAACTACCATTTCTCAAAGACAGAAGAATATATTATGCCGTCAAAATGACTACACACGGAAGAGCTGCCAATAAATATGCGATCATAGAGATCCCTGTAAATTCAGCTACTCCTCGTTTTGTTGTATTACCCTCTCATGATGGGAAAACATATATTATTTTTACAGACGATATCATCAGGCTTTGCCTGGATGATATATTTTTCATGTTTACATACGACGAAATATCGGCCTACACATTCAAATTCACTCGCGATGCCGAACTGACCTTGGATACCGACGTTTCAAAAAGTATACTTGAAAAGATGGAAAAAGGCATTTCACAACGCCAATACGGGAAACCGGTACGTATGGTATATGACAGAGAAATGCCTCAGGACCTTGTCGACATCATTTCCCGCAAATTGGGATTGAAAAACAAGGAAAATATCAGCGCCGGAGGGCGATATCATCAGATGAAAGATTTGATGAAATTTCCAAAAGTAGACCCTAAACTGGAATATACTATCCAACCTCCATTACTGCACTATGCTATCGAACCATACTCCAGCGTAATGGATGTTATCAAAAAAGGAGATATTTTTCTAAATTATCCTTATCACAGTTTCAATCATGTAATAGATTTTTTGCGGGAAGCAGCCGTAGATCCTCAAACAGACGCCATATACATAACATTGTACCGTACGGCCGAACGTTCAAAAATTATAAACGCTCTTATAAATGCAGCTAAAAATGGCAAAAAAGTAGTGGCACTTATGGAATTGAAAGCCCGTTTCGATGAAGAACACAACATCGAAAGTGCTGAAAAACTACGGGAAGCAGGAGTAAGAGTATTATATGGTGTAGAGGGTCTGAAAGTACATTCCAAATTAATTTTGGTATGGCGCCGTGAAGGTTCCAGACAAAAGGGATATGTACACGTAGGGACAGGTAATTTCAACGAAGATACGGCAAAAATATATAGTGATTTTGCGCTGTTTACCTGCAATCCTGCGATTGCATCGGATGCAGCTAAGATCTTTGATTTTCTTGAAAATACGTACAAACATTTCGAGACACAAAAGCTACTTGTCTCCCCATACAATATGCGGACTACTTACGAAGACCTGATAGACAAAGAGACAGAAAATGCAAAAGCCGGCAAAAAGGCGTACATATATGCCAAATGCAATACATTGACCGATGACCGTATAATAGAAAAGCTATATAAGGCCAGTAAAGCTGGAGTCAAAATCAGGTTGATAGTGCGAGGAGCATGCAGTCTACTTCCAGGCATTCCTGGAGAAAGCGACAATATACAGGCAATAAGCATTGTCGACAAATATCTGGAACATGCACGTCTGATGATATTCTGCAATGGAGAAAAAGAAAAAATATATATCGGCAGTGCTGATTGGATGAACCGCAATCTTAACCGGAGAGTAGAAGTAGCCATTCCTGTAACAGACAAAAAAATCAGGGAAACACTCAAAACGTTTTTCGACATACAGTGGCACGACAATGTAAAAGCTCGTGACCTGAGCAGTTTTGCAAACAATTACATTCACAACGACGCGCCACGCTTACGGTCTCAAACCGCGCTGTATGATTACTACGAAAAGCTGAACATGGAAAACAAAAAATAAAAAATGAAAAATCGAATACTCGGGGCCATAGATATAGGTTCGAATGCCATTCGACTGTTAATAGCCAACGTTGAAGAATATTCAACCGAAATTCAATATAAAAAAATAGCTTTTCTGCGAGTTCCAATACGCTTGGGAGAAGATGTGTTTTCAGATAAAAAATCTGTTGGTGACAACAAGAAAGAACGATTCGTGCAAGCCATGAAAGGCTTTACCCATATTATGAAGGCTTACGAAGTCGAGAATTACAGAGCATGTGCTACGAGTGCCATGAGAGAAGCTGTAAACGGAGAAGAGATCGTAAAGCAGGTAAAAGAGCAATGCGGTCTGAACATAGACATAATTAACGGACAGGAAGAAGCCGACATTCTTTTTGCCAGCGGGATGCAAGAAATAACAAATATATCAGGATCATACCTGTATGTGGATGTAGGAGGTGGCAGTACTGAAATTACAGTATACAAGGAAGGGAGCAAAAGAGAATCATGTTCTTTCCCTCTAGGGACAGTCCGCATATTGAACGATGCCGTGGACAAGGATGAATTCAAAAAATTCAAAAAATGGCTCAAAAAAATTGCAAAAAAATATGCTCCTGAAACAATTATCGGATCAGGCGGTAATATAAATAAAATCCAAAAACTACTAAATAAAAAAGATAAGGAACCAATATTTTTCACAGAGCTGACCATATTAAACAACTATGTGAAATCATTCAGCATGGAGGATAGAGAACGTGTTCTTCAGTTGAATCCTTATCGTGCCGATGTTATCGTCCCTGCCATGAAAATATTTCTAACAGTGGCAAAATGCTGTAAAATAAATGAAATAATAGCTCCAAAATTAGGTCTGGCCGACGGCATAATCAAGCAATTATATTTATCCTCAAACAGTTAAATTTTATGGCTATTCGTAAATAATTTTGCCTTTCATTTCAGATTATATAACTTTCATACAACCCTCACCAAACGTATGAATTGGGCATATTAGAATTTCATAAAATATAATCAAATGAAAAAGTATATTTTATTTATTGTCTCACTGTTAGTTATCTCTCCAAACATCCAGGCTGCATCGAAATCAGAAAAAAAAGAGTATGCGGAACGAGTAAAAAATGCCTTTGTAAAAGGATGGAATGCCTATAAAAATTACGCTTGGAGAATGGATGCGGTAAACCCTATTTCTCAAAAATCACATAACTGGTACGAAGAATCTTTATTGATGACTCCCGTAGATGCCTTCAGCACAATGTGTTTGATGGGACTGGAAAAGGAGAAAAAAGAGGCGAAAGAATTGATATTTTCCAAATTAGATTTCGACAAAGACATGTACATACAACAATTCGAAATCGCAATACGTCTGATGGGAGGATTGCTGTCGGCCTATCAGCTTGACGGAGATTCGAGGTTCTTACAACTTGCTCAAGATTTGGGGAACAGAATGTTGCCCGTATTCGAGACGCCGACAGGGATACCATATCGGTTGGTAAACTTACGTACCGGAGATATTAAAAGCAATATCACCAATCCTTGCGAAGTAGGCTCCATGCTGTTGGAATACGGCATGTTAAGCAAACTCACCGGAAACCCCATCTACTATGAAAAATGCAAAAAAGGGGTCGTAGAAACATTCAAAAGGCGTGGAACAACAGGGCTGTTAGGCTCTCTTATAAACTGCGACACAGGAGAATGGCTCGACACATCGACACATATCAGCGGAGGGATAGATGCCTTTTATGAATATTTACTGAAAGGCTACATATTGTTCGGAGATGAAGATCTCAAAAAAATGTGGGAAACTGCTTATAATGGAGTAAACAAATATTTGGAGGATAACAGGTCCGACGGATATTGGATAGGTTATGCAGACATGAATGACGGGAAACGCACCAAAACATGGTTCGGAGCGTTGGATTGTTTCTGGAACGGTTGTCTCATTTTGGAAGGGGACAATGAACGTGCAGAAAAATTACAGGAATCGATATTTAAAATGTGGACTATGTATGGACTGGAACCGGAAACGATCGATTACAGCAATATGAATGTTGTGAATCCGATGTATATGATACGTCCTGAAGCTATCGAATCAACTTATTATGTATGGAAAGCGACAGAAAACGACAAATACTACCAAATGGGGAAAACCATGTTCGAATCTATCGAAAAATATTGTCAGGTAGATAACGGATATGTACAAATCAAAGATGTTCGGACAATGGAAAAATGGGACACTTTGGAAAGTTTCTTTTTTGCAGAAACAATGAAATATTGTTATCTGTTTTTTGCTCCGGACAAAGTTTTCAGTTTTGACAAATACGTTCTCAATACCGAAGCACATCCATTCAAAAACGTATGGGACAAAAATTGGAAAGGCGGACGATATAAAATGACACGTCCATAAATTCTCATGATTAGCTTATAATTATAACTGGAGTATTTATCATTAAAATTATCGTAATATTTTATTGGATTCAGGATCCAAAAACGCCTTAATTATTATTAAGGCACAAAAATTACGTTTATAAAAATAATACTCCATATAAATATATTATACCATTCAGACGCTCTTATTATAAAGAGGATTCTTTTCCACTTTCCTCTGAACAAACAATTTTAACGATTATCTCTATGTAATGAAATTCCGGGAGTTACGATTATATATCAATATGCGTAACTCCCGGATCTATTAATAAGTCTGTCTAACGCAATATACCCCCCAAAGACAGATTCAAACACTATTATTTATCAGTTCAGCAGACACAATATCTGCAAAATTAGAACTACCAGACTCTTATACGTACTGTACCGTTATCCACATTCGCAAATGGTCCAGGTTTAGGATTCGAAGAACGTTTTGCACCTGAATAATCCGAATCAAATACGATAGGTGTTCCATCGCTACTTTCATATAATTGCCTTGCAAGTTTGGATTTTCCAATAATTTCAGTTGTAATACGCTGTGTACTCACCTTATCCAAATCCTTAACCGTTAAAACGACATACACTTCATCCCCCACCTCTTCAAACTTCAACTGTGGATCAACATCAGGCAAACTCAGATAATGTTTTTCACCGCTGTAAGGTTTAGCCTTACCATAATAGACATTACCGTCCGCAACCACAGGATATGCAGTTTTACTATATGCTGCCAACCCATATTTACCGGCAGGCTGTTTCGACACTGCTGCAGGAGCAAAAATATTGTTGAAATAACGGTCATCTCCTCCCACAATAATAGAAATACCTGCTACATCGGTCGAATGAGGTAACATGTATGGAGTATAACGTGCATGTTCAGTATGATCTACAATCGTTCCTGCGAACAAATTATGTATATATGCCCCACCCTGAGATTGATTGTCCAAACTGACAGGCGAACCCAAAATATTATTATCTATCAGATATGGGCCATGATTGACCTCAACATATATATCATCTATACTGTTATTATAGAAAAGATTTCCCGAAACACGTGTACCCTGCGTCATCCAATCGAGCCACATACCACGACTGGCATTGTTTATACGATTATTATATATATGGGTATCAATAGCTCCATGAAATTTTATACCTCCACGTTCCGCTCCGCTGAACTGACGTTTAATCCATATATTATAAATATGATTGCCATATACCTCACTGAATGCACATCCCATACTACCGCAAATACCAGCCTGTTCGCAATTATACACCACATTATTACGTACTATATGCGATCCTATATTCTCTTTGTTCCACCCATGCCGTATAGCCTTGAAAATAACTTCAAGATAGTGTAACGACCCGTCTATACTGGGATCTGCCAACCAAACATTATGTCCCGTAGAACGCTCCTTACCCAATGTAATTCCAACACATTTGGAATCGCTTACCACATTATTCTCGATTATCCAGCCCTTGTTCCAATGGGTAGCCACCATACCTATCTGTTCAGCAGTCGGAGCAGCCCACTGAGTAGCCGCCTGACTGAAATGGAAGCCGTCTATTGTAATATAATTTATACCCGGTTCGGAAGGATAGAAACATGTCGGTCTCACACTGATCTCAACTAACTCCTTATTAGGGTCATAATCATGAAAATTAGCCCATATAGTCGTAACGGTATCATCTGAACGGCAGTACCAGGTATATGTGGAGCCTTCTGGATCGGCAATTTTAGTGTCGGCTACAGGATTTATAACTTTTTCGAGACTGTCTCGTTCATATAAGGATTTCCCATTCAAAAATACTTCACCCGTATGATGTACATGTCCGTAATCATCAAACCAATCTCCATTTATCAACTCCTTGAATGGATTGTGTCCCTTAAAAAATTCATTACTGAGAATAACTTTCCAAAGGCCACCGCCCAGTTTTTCCCAACCTTTAACTATTTCAGAACCCTTAATCTCTACCTTATCGCCTTTAGCTGCTCTATAAACTATACGTTCTGAATCGCTGTTGCCTCCACGCAATGGATTGACCCACTCTCTGTAGGTCCCTTCATGCACCGTAATTACATCTCCTGCTTTTGCAACCTTAGCAGCTGCATTAATGGTTCTAAAAGGCATTTCCGATGTACCCTTATTAGCATCGTCTCCTTTAACCGAAACGTGATATTCCTCAGCGAAGGAGGTTTGTAAAACGAATATGGAACATATTAAAAAAAGAGAAGTTTTTCTCATTGTATAAATTTTAAGATTACATATTTTACAAATATAGGAAGATTTACACAAAACAGGCAACCTTAACATCTAATAAAAAAAGCCTGAATTCTGTATATATAACACAAACAGATTACAAGCATTTTCTCAATAGTAAGCCATATCCAGAAACTAATATGGCAAATAACCGGATACTATTATCACAAAAGAATCACATTTAAACTCTCATTATATATTACTCGGCATATTTCCACCATACAAAAACAACTTTTATATGATTTCTTTTAACAGTCAATAATTAAAAATCAATATCTGTTTTCATATGTGATTTTTCCACACAAATATTCTCGAATCACTTTTTATCGAAATATTCTAAATAATGATTTCTCCCTCTATTGTTCCCTGATCGCCCCAGCCTTCAATAACGATTCCACCGAGTTCAATACTTCCTTTTTTCACAATTAAATCAACCGTTAATTGCATACCACCTTCCAAATTATCATATTTAGGAGATATATCTTTAATTGTAAATGTTTTAACATTCGGGCCGGAAGTAACTTCCAACACCACATCCGAAGTACTTTGAGGGACAATTAAAAACTCTGCCTTTTTACCTTTAGCAAAAAAAGATGCTTTTTCAGAAGCACTGTTATCTAAAGTTCCTGCAACCAAATCCAAATTACAAGTTGATTTTGCAACACAACGCGTTTCCACTTCACTAAGGTTAACATCCGATTCTGTAGTATAATTTACAACAAGACGATGCATAGCATGTTTAAACACCAAATTTACTGGAGTTTCCGTTTCGACTGGTATTCCTTTTTTATAAGCCAACAATAAGTCTTTATCCTCCGCTTTTTCCAAATCGAACGTAAATTGTCCATTAATAATATTTTGTTTGGGATAACAAGCTGCAAAATTAACTGTCTGATCATCAGCATTCATTGATATATTTTTCCAATATAATTCCGTATGCCCTACTTTATAATCGACAACAGTCATCTGGCCACCCGGAGTTGAAACATGAAAGGTAAAAATATCACCATCCATAAAATTTCCACTTCCATCTTCATTCAATCCGGAAGTTTTCATAATTGTTTCTGCAGCAATAGACGTCTTAAGACCAATTTTTTTATCAGGAATTAGTACATCGCTATCATTACTGCAACCATTCAAAAATAAAACAGCTATTGTCATGAAAACAAAATAAACTTTCCCCATTTCTATCTTTTTTACTGTTAAAAATCCATATTCATACTACAATTATAATCATAAATATTGCTTCCAATACTTATTTTCCAAATCGAGAGGAACTAATCTATTTGTAATAACCGATAATCATAATCAATTTCACATGAGACACAATAACCCCTGCAAAATTTTGAAGGTTTTTTATCTAAAATTCAATGCTTTACTTTTCAATTATATACACAAAACATTGTTCAAGACCGACAATAAATTTTGTAATATATATAAATTTAAAACGATTGCTTTTTTATAAAAATTGCAACAAAATTATATAATATTTTCACATTCAGAATTAAATTGTCAAATAGTTAAATCTGCAATATTAGAAAGTCCAAACGTAAATCATGTTTTCAGATACACTAATATATAACGCAAAATAAGGGTATCTATTTTAATATCACACACTTAAACAGAATTTCAATAGAGATGTTTTTGAAATCATTTCGTTTGATAATGCTTTACTACAATATTCTTTCAATGCTTTTCAAAAATATATATGGAATAAATGTTTACAAAAAATATCTCATCTATCCATAAGTACTCTATTTTTAAATCTATTGATTCATTTAATTACCATACTTTATATCTACAATAAATTATAAGAAACAAGACATGCTATATAATCGGTTTTCTATAACAATTACGTTCGAATCCGCATTAAGTCTTATAAAGCGGGTAACATAAAAAATTTTATCAGTAAACAATTTGACATAACACAATGTTTGATTATTAATTTTTATAAACACTCTCTTTATCGGTGTACTTTCACAAGAACATTGTAAACTAAAAAGATCAAATAACAATGTTCATACCTCAATATGGTTCTAATACATATTAGTAGATTATAATTACTTCAAACCAAATTCATTATATATAACAGTTCCAATCAACAAAATATGACAACAAGTCACATCTTTATAATACCCCATTTAACCATGATTATCATTTGAATTACAAGATATAATGCTCATAGATTAAATGTAGCAATACTTTAATTACGAGCCAGAAAATAATAACAGTCTATTTATATTCTTAAAATACAGTTACAATCGCACTATAGATTACAGTAAAATTATTATATTGGCCAACCAAATCAAGACATTAAATTTTTGGGACGATTGTTGCTATTTGGAATTTTATTTATAGAATATACAATTTATTAACCTTTTTATACATCTAAAATACAAACAGTATTTATTTGCATACAGATTAACAGCCTGAAAAAATATGAATCAAAACCGGCAGACACCCAATAGTCAATTCACGCTATTGGGGCATATAAAAACCATACTCACAAATATATATAAGAGACGAAAGCGTGCAAATATTGTCAATGTTTATTTCATTCCAGGCATGTGTTACAACTGCAAAGTATTCGATAAATTAGCCTTACCATCCGGATTTAAAAAATGCTATATAGAATGGGAAATTCCCCGTCCGGACGAAACATTATCAGAGTATAGCAGGCATATGGCAAAATCTATCGACCGCACAACACCTTTTGTTTTGGTCGGTTATTCTTTCGGGGCCGTTATAATTCAGGAAATGGCCCGTTTTTTGAAACCACAGAAAAGCATCATTATCTCCTCATTCAAAAGTAAAAGTGAAATTCCGACTCTGTTCCAAGCGGTAAAAAAGACCAACATCGCAGAAATGATCTCTATGAAAGTATATTCTGCAACCGATTTTATCACCAATGCTTTCAATAAATACGTTTATCGCGATGCAGACGAAGATATAGCTCAATTCATGACTTATACTGACCCGGTATATGTTAAATGGGCAGTTGTACAAATAACGGAATGGATTCCTGACTGCCACCTGAACAACCTTTATCACATACATGGCACTGAAGACCAAATATTTCCATTCAAACAGATGCATGATGTCTATCCCGTAGAAGGAGGAGATCATTTGATGGTATATAAAAAGGCAGATAAAGTAAGCGCAATTCTCAGCAGTATACTTTTAATGCCGTAAAATATAAACCTGACTAAATTTAAATGTCTCCTTATGGATTATATCAATAGTTGAAACAACATTCGGCTATCGGACAAACATTTGTCATACAAAGTTGTGACACAAACATTTCAACATTTAATCAATACAAAATATAGTCCAATGTAAAAAATAATTTCGGACAGACATTCTCCACAAATATTCTGTTCACAAAACTGCATTATCTATTAAACCATTAGATACAACATCACACACTATACCCCCGACAAATAAGACGGGCATAAATCAAAAACATTTATGCCCGTCCATTATGTAACCGAATTTAACTTGCATCATTATTTTGCAGGTTGGTGAAGCATCATGTCCTCTATCACTTTTGTTATCTGATCAGGAGTCATTTTAAATTTCAAATAGTAATGATTTCCATTTTCATCACTGGTCCATGTATTACTGCCATCTTCAAAAACATTCATCGTTCCACGTTCCATGTTGAAATAATCACCGGCGCCTCTAACTGCCACCAAAACAGCAGTCTGATCCCAACTGTCACGTCCTTTCATATTATCCTGAGGTAAACACATAGCATACGTATCTACAATAGGATTATTTTCGATTCCCGATTCTATAAGTCTCTTTCCCGTAAAGATTTTGGAACCTATTTCCCAACCGCTAAAAATAATTGGCGTAGGCCAATGAGGAAATACAGCCATCGAGGCAACAGGATCGATATAAACATTAAATTCACGTCCTTCAGGAAATGTTCCGGCCATAGAGACAAGCAACTTTACTTTCTTTTTGATAAGGTCCTTCCCTGAAAGCGGACTAAATTCATCAGGTCCTGATTCAAGCAAATTTTTCAAATTGGTCAAAAAACCTACTGTAACTATCGTTACGCTCGTATCCGGCTGTTCACTCAATATCTTACGGTACAGTTTGAGTGCATCCGGACTATCTGCGGTCGATTTTATCTTATGCGGATACTTTTTAGGCAGTTCATCCGTCCACCGTAGACCTCCATGCCAAGTCCCTCGATTAGCGGCCTCGCCCTTAACTGCTCCAAGGGGTATGTCTGGACGTCCAAAATAGGTATTTATTACTTCTATACATGGAACGGCTGTCGGACACTGATTAGATGAAACAGTGGCAAGAATATTAACCTCGCCTGAATCAGCCATAGCATGCAAAATTGCCAAAGCCCCTACATCATCGTAATCTGGAGCCATATCGGTATCAAAAATAAGGTTCACCTTATTGTCTTTGCTTCCTCCACATGCAGAGAACAGCAAAAGCAATAAAATGTAAAAAATCTGTCTTTTCATATTATGTCAAATTTTATTTAGGTTAGGGTTTTACATAGGATTACCATCTAAATTTTCCAAATATACAATAAGTTTTTCTATATTTGTTAATCATCAAAAACGGATATCATGAAAAGTCAGAAATTACGCAAATTGGCCCCGGAATTGGATTCACTGCGACTTGGTAGCGGGTGGAGTATCTATGACCTTGAAAAACCGCAAATAATAGTAGAAAGCAGTTATGGTCATAGTCATCCGGGAAGCGCACATCTTGACAAACTGGTCACCAGTGCCGACAAAGGAGTGCATAATTCCGGAGGACGTGCAGCCAACTATTATGTCACCGACATTTGCGACGGAGAGGCTCAGGGACATGACGGAATGAACTACTCGCTTGTTTCACGCGACATTATGGCTTCAATGATAGAAATACATGTAAATGCTACTCCGTTCGATGCGGGAGTTTTCATTGCAAGTTGTGACAAATCGGTACCAGCCCATCTCATGGCAATAGCACGACTGAACATGCCTGCCGTTTTTATGCCGGGAGGTATTATGAAGGCCGGGCCGAATCTGCTCACATTGGAACAGATAGGTAAATACAGCGCTCAATATGAACGGGGAGAGATTTCCGCCGCACAATTTATGGAATATAAGCGTAATGCATGTCCATCCTGCGGAGCATGTTCGTTTATGGGAACAGCTTCAACCATGCAGGTAATGGCCGAAGCATTGGGTCTGGCTCTACCGGGATCGGCTTTGATTCCATTTCAAACTGGAGAGTTGGAAATTACGGCCGAAAAAGCAGGCAAACGTGCCGTAAAATTGGCTCTTGAAGAATTGAAACCTTCGGACATTCTTACTATGGATGCATTCGAAAATGCCATTATGGTACATGCGGCAATAGCGGGGTCGAGCAATAGTCTTCTGCATATTCCGGCTATTGCACATGAAACGGGCATAGAGTTGTCTCCCGACATATTTGACACTATACATCGCAAAATACCATTCATTTTGAATATCCGTCCGAGCGGATTTTGGCCGGGAGAATATTTCTGGTATGCCGGCGGCGTTCCTGCCATAATGGAGGAAATAAAAGAGTTTTTACATCTCGATGCTATTACGGTAACAGGAAAGACGGTAGGCGAAAACTTGGCAGAGCTGCATAAAAACGGATTTTTTGAAAAATGTAATTCATACCTTAAAAAGCTAAACATATCTAAACGGGATATTATAAAAAGCATTGATAAGCCTATCAAAGCTGAAGGAGCTATTGCGATTTTAAAAGGCAACCTTGCACCGGAAGGAGCTGTAGTAAAACATTCGGCCATATCTCCCAAGCTCATGCAGGTAACATTAAAAGCGCATGTTTTCGATTGTGAAGAAGATGCGATGCAAGCGGTGTTACATAAAAAAGTATCCCCTGGGGAAGCTGTTTTCATCCGTTATGAAGGGCCTCAAGGGAGTGGCATGCCTGAAATGTTCTATACGACGGAGGCTATTGCATCCGATCCCGAGTTGATAGAGACCATAGCATTGATAACAGACGGACGTTTTTCGGGGGCCACACGAGGACCAGCCATAGGCCATGTTTCTCCGGAAGCCAGTCAGGGAGGACCGATAGCTCTTGTCGAAAACGGAGATTTGATCAGGATAGATATACCGGCCCGCAAACTCGACATAATTGGAGTAGATGGGAAAGAAAAAAGTAGTGATGAAATAACGGAGATATTGGAACATAGACGTAAAAAATGGGTAAAACCTGCACCAAAATATAACAAAGGAATTCTCAGCATCTATACCCGTCATTGTGCATCGCCAATGAAGGGGGCATATATGGAAGATACTCACGACAAGGAATAATGGCAAACTAAAAGTAATTCCACATTACTCTTCCATCCATATTAGTCCTAACCGACAACATTATACAGAGACAAAACAGACAGACAAAAAAACGACAAAAACGCATTACGCAATATCAAAACAATATATTTGCACCGCCACCGAATGTAAATCTGTGTCCCATACGGCCTCCTCGTTCAAACGGGGATAATGACAACGTATAATCCGAAAACAGTTTCAGCCCAAGATTGTCCGTTGCAATATAGGTAAGTGACAATCCTGTACCTATATTGAAACCACCTTTACCCCCTGTCGTAATTGTAGTTTTATTATTATTCGACTGCATATCTGAATATTGCAGCCGATTTTTCAATGTATAATCATATCCGGCTATCAATTTGCTTCCCGCCAACAATCGGCAAAAAACAGGATAAGAAAAATATACTCCTGCCGAGGTAGAATATATTCCGAGATATTCATCCTGCGATTTCCCATCAAGCGAAATTTGAAGCGATGAGGCTGTAAAACGTCCTCCAAATCCCAAATATGGATTCATAAACCATGCCCCTTCGATTCCAGCATTTCCTCCATGTGAAAGGGTTATCCGTGCCCCGTTTTTCAAAGCATATCTACCCGGCATAACATCGAAACCAAGATATAACCCGAAAAACGAAGGTTTATAATCTCGTCCGAACTGTCGTGATGGAAGGTAATTTCGCAAAAGACCCTTATCCTTGAATATTAAATCGGCAAAATAATAACCCAATTCCGTCGAGAGAATGCCGATACCGGCTCCCACCATAACATCACTCATCCAATGCCTGTTATTCATAATCCTCGACAATCCTGTAACAGTAGCTGCAGTATATCCTGCCACACTATACCATGGACTGCGCGTAAGCCCATATTCCTTGTGCAACATAGTCGCAGTCATAAAGGCCGTGGCTGTATGACCAGAGGGAAATGAATTGCGAGAAGTCCCGTCCGGACGCATAACATTTGCCGTATATTTAACACCGTTTACAGCTGCAGTCAGAATGAGTGCAGAAAAGGCATCCGACACGAGCATACGACCCCACGAACTTCGACCTTCAACACCGAAAG
>CASFSC010000214.1 GCA_949296995.1 uncultured Alistipes sp.
AACAATCAATGAAAAAACTTTACTTAACGCTTGTTGCAAGCCTTGTTTTAGTCAGTTCGATTAATTCTGTTTGTGCTCAAAAAATTAAAGCTGATTCGGTTGCAAATAAAAAATTTACTCCTTTTGAATGGAATTTTGAAAAATACCGTGTCGGTGGATATGGAGAGTTGCTTTTTCAATATATGACATATGGTACCAATAGGTATACCAATCCATCCGGTGCCACAAAGGATAAACGTGCAGAGATATCAGTTCCACGTGCCGTATTTGCATTCGATTATCATTTTGGAAAAGGATGGTATTTGGGTACTGAGGTAGAATTCGAATATGGTGGAACGGGTGCTACCAAAGAGATTGAATATAACAAAGAAGGCGGTGAAATAGAAACCGAAGTGGAAAAAGGTGGTGAAGTAGTCCTCGAACAATTACATATCACCAAACATTTTTCAAATGCATTCAATGTTCGAATAGGTCATATGGTCGTTCCAGTAGGTTTGACTAATGCACACCATGAACCTACTTTATTTTTTGGAACGGTACGTCCGGAAAGTGAAACTTCACTTTTGCCTTCTACGTGGCATGAAACAGGGATATCATTATTGGGATATTTGAGCAAGTTCCGTTATGAAGTGATGCTGGTCAGTGGGTTGGATCCCAATGGCTTTTCTTCTGAAAATTGGATTGGCAGTGGGCGTCAGAAGATTTTCGAGACATCGAAAATGACAAATCCGGCGATTGCTGCAAGGGTTGAATACTCGGGCGTGAATCGGTTGAGATTAGGATTGTCGGGATATTATGGTAATTCAGCTAAAAACTCCTCTAAACCTTATGCAATGTCGGATGTTAAAGGAACGGTGGCCGTAGGATCTTTCGATGCACAATATTGGGGACGTAATCTGATAGCCCGTGCAAATTTTATATATGGCACAGTTTCCGATTCCAAAGCCATATATGATATCAATCGAAAATATTTCAGCAGTACGGGATATCCCATTACTCCATTCGGGAAAGCAGCTATGGCATATGGAGGTGAGGTCGGATATGATGTTCTCTCTTTTGCCAATGTAAAGAGCCGTTTGTTCCCTTTCGTACGTTTTGAATATTACAATACCGGTCAGCAGATCGAACATGGGGCTCAGGAACTTCCACGATATAAACGTGATGTATTAACCGTAGGATTTAATTATTGTCCTATTCCGGAGTTGGCGATTAAATTCGATTATTCTTATCGTCGTATCGGTGGCAATACTTATAACAGTGAAGATACTTTCGGTATAACCATCGCTTATTCAGGTTGGTTTGCCTCTAAATAGACGGATGTTAAATTAATTTAAAAATATAATTGATTATGAAAACAAAATGGATGGGTATTGCTTTGGTGACATGCCTTTTATCAGTAGTCGGATGTAGTAAGAATGAAGATGGTGACGGCGGCGGTGGACATGCCGATAAATTGGAAAACTATGCGATGACACCCGAATGGATAAATTATGCTACGGCAGTTTCATCGGAGCTATTGGATGACTGTATCGGTTTATGGGCTTCATGGAATGGTCCTGCGGGAATTCCAGATGAAGATTGGGAGCGTATAGGACGTGACTTTTTTTCGAAAAACAGTATTGTGGGAGCCAATGGCTATGCTGAATATATGAAAACAGCCAATATGGGTAATGATAAATTCAATAGTAGTGTCGATGCAATAAGAACCATTATTGTCGATGGATTTGCCAATATATCGAATGAAGTGGGAACAGCTAAAATTGGAGATCCTAATTCATTGGCAAAAAGTGGAAATTCTGCAGCAGCCGTATTGCAGGTTGAATCATGGTATAGCTGGAATTCCATTACAGACTATTCAGACAATATCATAAGTATCAAAAATGGTTATGCCGGACGTATTGGAGCTATAAGTGATCCTGTGAATGACAACAGTATTTCGTCGTATGTTAAGAATCTGGATGCGGATCTGGATGCACAGATGATTGCAGCGATAGATGGCGCATATAATGCGATCAAAAGTATGCAGGCACCTTTCCGTAATAATCTTACCGGGACTAAAGTAGATGCGGCTATAGAGGCTTGTGCCGATTTGACCGAATTGACCGAAAACAGGGTGCTTGGTCTGTTTAAGAATGCAGGTGAATATGATTTTACAAATATTTTAACACAGTATGCCGATAATGTAGTGGTACCTACTTATAAAGATTTAAAGGATAAGGCTTGGATACTTTATAATGCGATGTTGGCTTTGCAGTCCGATAATTCCAGTCAATCCAAAGTTGATGCTGCATGCAGTGCGTGGCGTGCGATGCGAGTACCTTGGGAACAGAGTGAGGCTGTATTGTTTGGCCCGGCAGGGGAAGAAACCGGATTGGGTTTCGATCCTTCCATGGATAGTTGGCCTTTGGATCAGGAAGATATAGCGACTATTATCACCGATAAAACTCTTTCGTCAGTTGAAGATTATATCGGAGCTATCGGCAGTGAGTCGGTACGTGGATTCCATACGATCGAACTGTTGCTTTTCAAAGATGGGCAGAATCGTAAGGTGTTGACGGAATAACGATATAAAGGATAATGTATCTGGTTTAAAAGATTATGTCCGTATCATATTATAAAACATATATCTTTTATACGGCAGTGCTAATCTGCACTGTCGTATTTCCAGCATGTAAGGATGGTGATTTTTACGATATTCTCGACGAGTATGGGGAAGTCGCCGATTCGAGAACACTTTCAGCGGGAACTTCAACTGTTTATCAATCTGGAGTATCGGCCTATGATACACCTGCCGGATGGGTCACGGGAAATCTTGAAACCCGCTTTTACCGTGGTGATGCATTGTATGATAATCCTCGTGTCAGCGGAGACGATCCTTCTCAAGGAGGTAAGGGACCGCTTTATGCAGGATCTTCATGCGGAAGTTGTCATTCCAATGCAGGACGAACTTATCCGACGTTGTATTCTGAAGGAGGAACTGGTTCTGGAGGATTTTCTTCGCATCTTATCTATATAACTAAAAAGAATGGTGGCTTTTTCCGCAATTACGGACGTGTATTGCATGATCAGGCTATTACCGGGGTAGAACCCGAAGGAAAGTTAAGCGTAACTTACACGGAGCAAACTTATAAATTTCATGATGGAGAAGAGTATTCTTTACAGACGCCGAAATATACTGTTACAGATTGGTATGCCGAGGATATTGCTCCGGAAGATCTGATTGTAGATGTACGTATACCGTTAAGGCATGTGGGAATGGGACAGATGATGGCTCTCGATCCGACAGAATTGGAAGAGTTGGCTCGACGCAGTAATTATCCCGAGTATGGTATTTCCGGGCGACTAAACTATATCACGGAACGGGGAAAACAGTATATAGGTATATCGGGGAATAAAGCTCAGCATGCCGATCTTACCATTGAACTGGGTTTTTCGTCGGATTTGGGGGTTACAAATGACCGATATCCTCTTGAGGTGGCAGAAGGTCAATCCCAGATGTTGGGATACAGCCATTATGGGATACAGATATCTACGCAGGATATGGAACATGTCGATTTTTATTTGCATGCACTCGGTGTTCCTGCTCGACGCAATGTAGATGATCCTGTCGTTCAACAAGGTGAAAAAGCGTTTTACCGTGCACGTTGTGATTTGTGTCATGTTCCTACGTTACATACCCGTCAGGATGCCCCGTCTCTTATTAACGGTACACGTTTGCCGTGGCTTGCGAGTCAAACCATACATCCGTACAGCGATTTTCTGTTGCATGATATGGGGCCTGAGTTGGACAGTCATTATACATCGGGTCTCGCTCAGGGGTGTGAATGGCGTACAACTCCGTTATGGGGGATAGGCCTGCAGCAGAAAGTAAATCAACACACATTTTTTTTACATGACGGTCGTGCCCGCAATCTCAAGGAGGCTATTATGTGGCATGGTGGGGAGGGGGCTGTTTCGCGCGAGATATTTGCTCGTATGTCTAAGGAAGATCGTGATGCATTGATCAAATTCCTCGAATCATTGTAAACATATAATAGGATTCACAAATGAAGATAAAATTTTTACTTGTATTGTTTTTTTCTACAATAGTATCGGTTCCTGATTTGTTGGCACAACAGTATAGCGAAACTGATAAATATATAGAAAGCGATGTTATTCCGTTGGGTGGAAAGAAAGGATTCAGCTTCCAAACCAAAGCAGGTGATTTTATGTTGAAACCTTATGTCTTATTACAAACGGCAGGAAAATTCAACTGGTATGACGATGAACAGTTAGGGCTCGATGACCAGGATAATGTAGCGAACAGCGGATTTGAGATTCCGTATGCCATATTGGGATTTTCGGGACGTGCATTTAATAAGCTGACATTCAATCTTACGCTTAATGCAGCAAAAAGCGGAGGTGCTCTTTTACAACAGGCATGGATGGATGTGAATTTGAAGGAACAGATACGTTTCCGGGTCGGTAAATTCAAAACTCCTTTTAGTCAGGCATATTTGGTGACATTGGGAGAAACATTGTTTCCTGTGTTGCCGACTTCATTGACAACTTCGCTTTATATGGACCGGAGCCTTAATTCTACACCTCCGACATTTGCAACAGGATTCGATTTAGGTGTAATGATGCATGGCCTTATTAAAAATAAATGGGAATATAATATAGGGGTTTTCAATGGAACCGGAATAGATGTGAATTTGGCTCAGAAGACGATAAGCGATGATCTCGGTATTCCTTCATTGTTATATGCTGCACGTATTGCATATATGCCCAAAGGAGCCATTCCATCGCATCAGGGAAGTAGTGATGACCTGTATAACGATAAAATCATGTTTGCACTATCTGCCGGATACAATGTTGAGGCAAACTGGCAGACGACCAATGATTTTCGTTTGGGGTTCGAGTTTACCTATCTCAAAAACAGATTGTACCTTTCGGCTGAAGCCTATTATATGAATTCTGCTCTTGTGAAGCGGCAAAGAGTAGATGCGTCGTATGACTATTTCGGCGGATATGTTCAGGCAGGTTATTTTGTGACCAATAGATTGCAGCCTGCATTACGCTGGGATTTTTTGGATCGTAATTCGACTAAGTTCGACGGTTTCCTGAATATGCCGGCAGTAGGATTGAATTATTATATCATGGGATATAATTTGAAACTGCAAGCCATGTATCAGTATCTCGGACGATGGGGACATGCTACTCAGGATTCGCGTGAATTGGATGATCTTGGTCTTGCACAACATGGTGCTACTGTAATGATGCAGTTTTCGTTCTAAATGAGTAAAGGTTAAAGGTAAATGGAGGCTTTCATGAATAGATATATGTTGAAAGGAATTGGACTGTTGTCTATGTTGTTCTCGATTTCATGTGACAGTGGCGATATCTTTTCAACTGGTGATACCACATCAGAAGGTGTATCTGTACGAGGGACTTTTGAATTGTTGAATATGGAGGTGTTTCCTCAAAAATATGATATGATTTTCGGTGCTTTCGGACAGGATGAGGCATCTGCTCTCTCTTCGGTAAACGTATTGAAACCTTCGAATATGAATGAAGTGGAATTGTCAATAGACAATGTCCCTGAAAATGCGGTCTCTGTAAAGTTATGTCTTACCAATTCAGGCCGTCAGGTTGTGTATACTTTTTTTGAGTATGCATTGGATGACGATCGTACCTCAGATATCGATCTCCCTGTTGCACAGATAGATTTATTGGAATATGATCGTATACAGCGGCTTGTTTTTCAGCAATATAACTGTGTTTCATGTCATCAGGGTGCTGCTGGAGCTAGCGATTTGTTACTGACTGATGGCGAAAGTTACAAGGCCATGGTTAATATTCCTTCTGTACATTCCGATAAATTTCGTGTTAAACCGGGTGATTCTGATAACAGCTTTTTACTTGATGTCCTGACCGATGACAATGTGGTGAGTTATCCTCATACAGGATTAGTTACACGTAGTGAGGATATTGATATGCTTAGAATATGGATCGAAAAGGGATGTCCGCAAAATTAATTTTATGCCTATGTGTTATTCTGATAAAGTTCTTATATATAGTAATATACGTATTGAATTGAGTCGTTTCGATAAATTGGGAGGTGTGTCTGAATGTCATGCTATGTTGCATGTTGCTGATATCGAAACTTCGTTTTCACAACAACTTGTGGATATAAATGCCGCGTATTTGTATTTGTTGTCCAGTTTCGGGGGAAATTTGCATCCTGTATTCAAACGATATTTTTTGAGTGATGCTGTCAATCAAATGGAATCGGTTCGTAACAGAGAAAAGCCTTACCCTCCATGTGCAACCTCTTTTGTCGAACAACCTCCTCTCGATGGAAGTAAAATTGCGTTATGGGTTTACATGCAATCGGATGTCGATGTCAATGAGTGTGCAGGCGGAATTGTTGCTGAACATAACGGATATAGTCATATATGGACTGGATGTTGTACCTCGGGAGAGGGTAATTCTGCATTGCAAACCGAAGTATTACTGAATCGTTATTCAGACTATTTGTTGTCAAGAGGCTGTGCTTTGGGTAGCGATTGTATTCGCACTTGGTTTTTTGTCCAAAATATAGATGTGAACTATTCAGGGGTGGTTAATGCCCGTAAAACACTTTTCGAACGACATGGACTTACCTCAGAAAGCCATTATATAACCAGTACAGGTATCGAAGGCTCTTTTTCCGATCCGCATTGCAGCGTCATATTGGATGCTTATGCGGTCAAAGGTTTACAAAAAGGACAGCAGATCTATCTCTATGCCAAGGATAATATGAATCCCACATATGAATATGGAGTGACATTTGAGCGAGGTGTCCGTGTGGCATATGGTGATCGCAGCCATATATTTATCTCCGGAACAGCCAGTATCGATAATAAGGGAAATATTGTCTCCCCATATGATATTGTCGGACAAACAAACCGGATGCTTGAGAACATAAATGCATTGCTCAAGGAAGCTGGAGCTTCGATGGAAGAGCTTGCTCAAATGATAATTTATTTACGTGACGTAGCTGATTATCGGACGGTATGTAAAATATTTGATGAGAAGTTTTGTCAAATTCCGAGAGTCATATTACTCGCTCCGGTATGCCGTCCAGGTTGGTTGATAGAGACCGAATGTATTGCTGTTAAAGAGGATTGTAATCCTCAATTCGCTCCTTTGTAATTCATGGGAAAGCTTACCCGAATCGCATTTGCATTGTTAATAGGCATGACGGTTTGCCTTGCCGTTGCTACTGTTGTCGAAAAGATTCAGGGCAGTGAATTCGTAATTAAGCACATATATAACAGTTGGTGGTTCATTGCATGGTGGGCTCTCTTGTCTTCAGTTTCGTTAATTGTGGTTATAATGAGATTGGGGATAAAACGTTGGGCCACTATTTTTATGCATGGATCTTTAGTGCTGATTCTTTTAGGTGCATTGTTTACTTTTTTGACCTCGCACAAAGGTTATATCCATTTACGTAAAGGTGAAT
>CASFSC010000215.1 GCA_949296995.1 uncultured Alistipes sp.
GAAGGTGACTACTGCGAAAAAGATGGAATTTATTCCGTATATTTGCAAGCGTATTATTATACGGGAGGAGCACATGGAATTACTATAGGCAGTTACCTTAATTTCGATATGAAAAATGGTAAACGCCTCTCGATGGATGAAATTGTGACGGATAAGGATAAACTTGTAGAATTGAATAGAGTGGCTTTTGTTAAATATCTCGATTCGAGAGATAGTAAAGAAGATTCGCTTTATCTGTTTATAGAGCCGGAACAACTGCCTTTGCCGCAGAATATAGGTTTTGATGAAGAAGGTTTGGTGATGCTTTATAATCAATATGAGATAGCGGCATATGTTTTTGGTCAGTCCAAATATGTTATTCCTTATTCGGAGGTAGAAGGTATATTGAAAAAATATTAGAAAAATAATTTTGACCTACAGATTTAAAGTTCGTCCTAACCAAAATTGAGCGATAATTATTTTGTGTTATTTAAAATACAAATTGTATGATACTTTTTTTTAAAAGAGACGACATCGTCTATGCCGTAGATGCACGCAGGGAATTTTCAAAGGAAGAGGTTGAATGTCTTGAGTGGTTGTTTGGGGGAGCCAAACGCATTTTAACCGACAAACTGGATGGGACATTTATCGGACCTCGCCGTGAAATGATCACTCCATGGAGTACCAATGCGGTTGAAATAACCCAAAATATGGGCATCAAAGGGATTAAGCGTATCGAAGAGTTTAAAAGTGTTGCAGATAAGGATGCTGCGTTCGATCCGATGTTGAACCGTAAGTATTGTACAATAGATCAGGATACCTTCACGATAATAAAAAGCCCTGATCCGATTATTTATATTGAAGATATCGATGCTTACAATAAGCAGGAAGGATTGGCTCTTAGCGAAGAAGAGGTGCAGTATCTAAAAGATCTTTCTTTGCGTATAGGCCGTAAACTTACCGATAGTGAAGTTTTCGGATTTTCACAGGTTAATTCCGAACATTGCCGTCACAAAATATTTAACGGTAAATTTGTTATCGATGGAGAGGATAAACCTGCAACACTTTTCGGACTTATCAAAAAAACTACAACCGAACATCCTGGACGTGTCGTTTCGGCATATAAAGATAATTGTGCCTTTTTACAAGGTCCGGTTGTTGAACAGTTTGCTCCTGAAACTCACGATACTTCGGACTATTTCGGAATCAAGGATTTTGAAAGCGTTATTTCGGTTAAAGCCGAGACACATAATTTCCCTACAACGGTGGAACCGTTTAATGGTGCTGCCACAGGTACGGGCGGTGAGATCCGCGACCGTATTGCCGGAGGTAAAGGCGCTTTCCCTGTTGCTGGAACAGCAGTTTATATGACGGCATATCCTCGTTTGGATGGCGGACGCGATTGGGAAAAAGCTACGGAGCCTCGTCCGTGGTTGTATCAGACTCCCGAGGACATACTTATCAAGGCTTCCAATGGGGCTTCCGATTTCGGTAATAAATTCGGGCAACCGCTCGTATGCGGAAGTTTGATGACTTTCGAACATGCTGAAAACGGTAAAAAATTCGGTTTCGATAAAGTGATTATGCTTGCCGGAGGAGTCGGTTACGGTCGTAAGGTTGACAGTATCAAGGAAGAACCTAGAAAAGGAGACAAAGTATTATTGCTGGGAGGCGATAACTATCGTATCGGAATGGGCGGTGGAGCCGTTTCTTCGGTAGCAACAGGGGAATATGACAACTCCATTGAGTTGAATGCTGTTCAAAGGTCCAATCCTGAGATGCAAAAAAGAGCCTACAATGCTATCAGGGCACTTTCCGAAGAGGATGAAAATCCTATCATCTCGATTCATGACCATGGTGCAGGCGGCCATTTGAATTGTTTGAGTGAGCTTGTTGAAGCTACGGGGGGCCGTATAGATATGGACCAGCTGCCTATTGGAGACCCGACTTTGAGCGATAAGGAGATTATCGGTAATGAATCACAGGAACGTATGGGTTTTGTGGTTAAAGAAGAAAATATAGATAAAATTCGCAGAATTGCAGAACGTGAACGTGCCCCATTTTATGTTATCGGTGAAGCTACGGGGGATATGCAGTTTACCTTCGTGGATAACAAGACGGGCGAAAAGCCTATTGATTTACAGTTGGATTATCTTTTCGGAAAAGCTCCTCGTACAGTTTTGAACGATTCTACTGAAAAAGTTGTATATAAAGAACCTGAATACAATTCGGGCAATCTTTTGAAATATATAGAAAATGTCCTTCAGTTGGAAGGAGTGGCTTGTAAGGATTGGCTGACAAATAAAGTGGACCGTTCCATAACAGGTCGTATCGCCATGCAGCAAACAGCCGGTTCTATCCAGTTGCCGTTGAATGATTGTGCAGTGGTGGCTCTTGATTATCAGGGTAAACACGGTATAGCCACAGCATTAGGACATGCTCCCGTGGCAGCTATGGCCGATCCTCGTAAAGGTTCTGTTTTGGCAATTACAGAGGCTCTTACCAATATAGTTTTTGCTCCTATCGAGGGAGGTCTCACATCTGTATCACTTAGTGCCAACTGGATGTGGCCGTGTAAAAACCCAGGAGAGGATGCCCGTTTGTATTCCGCAGTGGAAGCTGCAAGTGATTATGCTCTTGCTTTGGGAATCAATATACCTACTGGTAAGGATTCTTTGTCCATGACACAGAAATATAAA
>CASFSC010000216.1 GCA_949296995.1 uncultured Alistipes sp.
AGCTAAAATGGTTCGAACATTGGAAAGCATTCCGTATGGCATGGCACAAAGCTCTTGGATTCGGAGATAACCATTACCGTTTCCACGACCATGAAAAACTGGCTCACTATGCTAATGCAGCTACCGATATAGAATATGAATTCCCCTTCGGATTCAAAGAAGTTGAAGGCATCCATTCTCGTACGGACTTCGACCTGGGCAACCACCAGAAATTCTCTGGAAAGAAAATACAATATTTCGATACCGAAACAGGCGAAAGCTATGTACCTTATGTCGTAGAAACATCTATCGGTGTAGATCGTATGATTCTGCAGGTATTATCAGCATCATACAAAGAAGAAAAACTCGACAATGGAGAAAGTCGTTTGGTTATGTCTTTCCCTCCAGCCTTAGCTCCGGTAAAAGCTGCCATATTGCCTCTTGTAAAGAAAGACGGGCTGCCTGAACTTGCTCATTCTATTGTCAATTTACTGAAATTCGACCATAATATACAATATGACGAAAAAGACAGTATTGGTAAACGTTACCGTCGTCAGGATGCAATAGGAACACCATTCTGTATCACGGTAGACCATCAGTCACTGGAAGACAAAACGGTAACAATACGCCATCGTGACTCTATGGAACAGGAAAGGGTAGCTATCGATGACCTTGCAAATATCATAGGGGAAGAAGTAAGCTTCAAGAAACTATTCCGTAATTTACAGTAATGACAAAAAAAGCCATATTCCCAGGATCGTTTGACCCATTTACCTTAGGCCACAAGTTTGTCGTTGACCAGGCACTTCACGTATTCGATAAACTTATAATAGCTGTAGGAATAAACAGCGAAAAACGAGGATTACTTACAATCGAAAACCGTGTCAAGCTTATCAGGGATATTTACTCCGACGATCCGAGAATAGAGGTCAAGACTTTCGATGGTTTGACGGCAGATTTTTGTCGCAAAGAGGGTGTGCAAATCATACTGCGAGGATTAAGAAACAGTGTAGATTTCGAATATGAACGAAATATAGCTCAAGTAAATCAGACATTGTACTCGAAATTACAAACCATATTGATATTCACTCCCGCAAAATATGTTGCCATTTCATCGAGTGTTATACGAGAATTGGTATCATTAGGAGCCGATCCGTCGGCTCTGATGCCAAAAAACATAGATATTAAAAATTATTTATAGACGGACGAAAGATACACGATCCATCTAAGGCACAATAATATAATCAGGGAAAACATGGAATTTACAGCTGAAATGATCGCAAATTTCCTGGGCGGTGAGATCGTCGGGGATGCAAATGCAAAAGTCTCTACAATAGCTAAAATAGAAGAAGGTAAACCGGGAGCGCTCTCTTTCCTGTCAAATCCTAAATATGAACATTATATCTATGACTCTGCCTCTTCGATAGTTATAGTAAACAAATCTTTTGAGCCGACAGCTCCGGTTAAGGCTACGATGATTAAGGTGGATGATGCGTATGCCTGCTTTGCAAAATTGCTCGAACTGTACGCTGCAAACAAACCTCAAAAAACAGGTTTCAGTAAATTGGCTTCAGTAAATGAAAGTGCAACTCTAGGAGAAAATTGTTACGTAGGAGATTTCGCCGTTATCGAAAGTAATGTCAAAATAGGCAACAACGTCAAAATATATCCACAAGTATATATAGGCGATAACGTACATATAGGTAATAATACAACATTGTTTGCAGGAGTAAAAATATATGAAGGCTGTATTATCGGTAATAATGTAGTTATAAATGCAGGGGCAGTAATCGGGGCCGATGGTTTCGGATTCGCACCTACTGAAAGCGGAGAATATCAAAAAATAC
>CASFSC010000217.1 GCA_949296995.1 uncultured Alistipes sp.
TTTTCTCCATATATACAAGAAACTTTATCAGGATTTTCAATGGCCCAATTATAAACTTCCCCTGTAGCTCCACCGCAACCGGCCATTACAGGTTTTGTCGAAAATCCTTTTGACACCAAATAATCATATACTTCGTTCCATTTCCCTACTAACGGACCATCCACATCCGTAGGAACGGGACCGACAACTATATGATATCCTTTATCCAAAAGTGCAAAATCGACAAGAGAATTACGGGTCAATGCATCGGCTCTATATACCCATGGCATTCCATCAGCCGGTTTTTCCGGAGCTAACACAGTTACACTCATGCTAATACCTGGTAATCCGAACATATATTTATAATAATTCCCATTAAACAATGGCCCCCATGTCGAAACATAAACCTTTTCAGACTGATCGTAGTTATATTTACGTTCCGTGCTGTAATAAGCCTCTTTACTATATCTCTGAGGCAGGAAATCAGGAACGGCAACAGGTTTTTCATTATAACTGTTTTCTATGAAATCGGCAATTAGTTTCGGATTGCGGAGACTGTGAGGATGATGTGCCGTACCATCTTTAAGAAAGACCGAAATGCGACCACCTGCATTGTGATACATGTTTTCAATAGCGACAGTATAATATATGATAGGATCGACACTGCCGCAAACACGCAACAACGGAACGTCGTTTTCAGCCAAAAGCCCCAATTTCAACAAACTTTCGGGTTGAATTGCCGGATTATCGGCATAAATGGCTGTAACTTTATCAGGATTATTCGTTCCCCACGTATAAGCATTACTTCCTCCGCGGCTCATTCCGATAAAGGAAGGTTTCGGAGACAAACCATGCTTTTGGGTCAAAAATTCATACCATGCATCCCACGTACGATCAGGATCAGTAGTAATATAAGCTACATGGAACCCACGTTTCAAAAGTTCTATTTCAGCTTGCGGCTCATGATCCCAATAACACCCGCGCCATGTCCATGGATTGCCGGCTGCAGCTTTTTCAGGCACTATCACGATACACCTGCGAGTACCATGTTCCGGGGCTTTTGCATTGTTTCCCTCTTCCGGAGTAGCCTTTATCGGCGTAAGTTCCAAAGTTTGCTCATCCATAATAAAATCATAACGGTCAAAACCGTGCCATGAGCTTTTTTCTCCTGTAAAAGGCTGTGCTGATACCAAGTCTATTCCCGCTAAACATGAAATGATCAAAGTGGAAACAGATATAAAAACAGTTTTTAAAACAGACATAATAACTTAAATATTAGGGTTAGAAGATATACTTTCACAAATTTAAAATTTTTATAGAAACGTAAATGAACTTTACCCTATCAAGATTCATTAAATACGCTAAGCAAACTGCGATTATTTTAATAAATATGTAATGGATAAAGTCAAATTTCCTCTCTTCAACAAATCCAAAACAGACATTATCCACAATAGTAATGATACTGATAATTAATAATCAAGTATGAACCATAAACTATTCATACACTATTTGTCAATAAATAAAATATGCCAAATATGAATTATTAAACCGATTATTATACCTTGTTAACCAAACTGTTGCTTGTATAACGAATAATATTTTCCCTTAAGCGGCAACAATTCGCTATGAGTGCCCTGTTCGATGATCCGGCCATGTTCCAATACAACTATCTTATCGGCATTCCTTATAGTCGACAAACGATGAGCTATAATCAAACTCGTACGACCGGCCATAAGCTGATCTAACCCTTTCTGTATAAGTATTTCACTACGTGTGTCAATATTGCTTGTCGCCTCGTCGAGCAAAAGAATCGAAGGATCGGCAACCGCGGCGCGAGCAATATTAAGTAATTGACGCTGTCCCTGACTGAGATTTGCTCCATCATTTTCCAACATGGTATCGTATCCGTGAGGCAGACGTTTGATAAACGAATGAGCTGCCGTCAACTTTGCCGCCTGTTCTACCTCTTCATCCGTAGCATCGAGACGTCCAAAACGTATATTCTCTCGGACCGTTCCTGTAAAAAGGTGAGTATCCTGCAGAACCATTGCCATAGAACGTCGCAAACTATCCCGTGTAACACTATTTACAGGGTAACCGTCGATGGTGACACGCCCCGAATCGACATCATAAAATCGTAACAACAGATTCATTATAGTACTCTTTCCTGCTCCCGTAGCTCCCACCAAAGCTATTTTAGAACCGGGATCGGCATGAAAAGATATATCTTTCAACACCACATTATTAGGTTCATATCCGAATACTACCTCAGTCATACGCACATCCCCCTTGAAATTATCCAATACGACAGCTTCTGGAGAATCCTTCGGTTCCGGAGCTTCATCCATAAGCTGAAATATACGTTCAGCTCCGGCAATAGCAGCCTGCAAACTATTGTAAAGAGTCGCAAGTTCATTGATAGGGCGACCGAACTGACGGCTGTATTGCAAAAATGCAGCTAATCCACCAACATCCAATCCCCGTAATATAGCCAGCAATCCTCCTACTATTGTAATAAGTACATAGGCCAAAGTATTGAAATTTTGCATTACAGGCATCATAAGTCCCGAATAGAACTGTGCATTTTTAGACTTATCATTCAGATCACGGTTAAATTTCTCGAAATCCGATTTTACTTTATTTTCATGACTGAATACCTTAACCACTTTTTGTCCGCTTATCATCTCTTCGATGTAACCGTTCATCTCACCTAACGAAGCCTGTTGTGCTGCAAAATATTTACGGCTACGTTTAACTATATATTTTGCACTAAGAAACATTACCGGTACCATAATAACGGTTACCAATGTCAACATGGGGCTTATATATATCATCATGACAAAGATGCCCAGAAGAGTCAGAAGGCTGGAAAACATGTTCGACAAACTGTCAGTAAGAGCCTCGCTTATACGGTCGATATCGTTTGTATAACGACTCATAAGATCTCCATGGCGGTGCGTATCGAAATATTTCAAAGGAAGATGTTCCATTTTCCCAAACAGATCCACACGCATTCTTGTTACAGTACGTTGTCCTATTTTGTTAAGTAGCCTCATATATAGATAAGATGCCAAAACACCCGCCACATATATGAATCCCAAAACAATCAACATGTTCAAAAGCCCTGACAAATTACCGGGCATTATATAATCGTTTATTATAGGACGTAACATATAAGAGCCGGCAAGATTGGCTGCAATACTTATTATAATCAAAACTATTACTACAACAAGCAACTTCTTGTCATACCCCAAGTAATGCATAATCCGCAAGAAAGTTTTCCTGCCATGGACCGGTTTTCCCGTATGTTTCAATCTCTCGCTTTGCCCCACCATAGCTTTCTAAACTATTTGCTGTGAATTATAAATCTCCCTATAAATTTCCGATCGTCCGAGCAATTCCGAAGGAGTACCCATATCATCTATTTCACCATCTTCGAGTACAATAACTCTATCGACAGACTGCATAATCATCGTACGTTGAGTAATCACAAACAGTGTAGTATCACGCAACATTCGGGCGAGATTATTCCGTATTTTCAATTCTGTTTCTGTATCTACGGCACTCGTACTGTCATCGAGTATCAAAATTTTAGGATTCCCGATAATAGCACGGGCGATACATATACGCTGTTTCTGACCTCCCGAAAGATTGACACCTCCCCGTCCGAGCATCGTATAATAACCATCAGTGAACGAATCGATAAATTCATCCGCCTGAGCTGCCCGAGCAGCCTCTTTAACCTCTTGCAACGTGGCATCCGGATTTCCCCAGCGAATATTGTCCATGATAGTACCCGTAAAGAGTTCATTGTTCTGTAAAACTATACCTACCTGCTTGTGCAAATGGTCGAGATTGTAATTTTTAACATTAATCCCATCGATAAGAAGCTCTCCTTCAGTAACATCATACAATCTTGGGATAAGCTGCAACATGGAACTTTTAGCTGCTCCCGTTGCACCTACGACAGCAACCGTTTCACCAGGTGAAACATGAAAACTTATATTTTTCAAAACATCGTTTTCTCCTCCACTGTAACGGAAACAAACATTTTTAAACTCTATATCACCTTTTTCAATTCGATATTCGTCAAGAGATCCGACAAGCGTATCCGTAAGTGAAGGCTCTGCATCGAGTACCTCCACAATACGTTTCGATGACGCCGAGGCCCGTGCCAATGTCATAATGACCAACGAAAGCATCATTAAAGCCATCAATACCTGCATCAAATAATTGACAAATGATATAAGTTGCCCGATTTGAATAGTTCCCGATGTTACTTTGATCCCCCCAAACCATAATATTCCCAATATGGCGATATTCAATATGAATTGCATTACCGGAAATACCGATACAACAATATTAGATGCCCGTATTGATATATCACGCAACTCTTCACTGCATTTGACAAATTTCTGTTTTTCGAAATCTTCTCTCACAAAAGATTTTACAACACGTATATTAATAAGATTCTCACGCACGACAGCATTCAAAGAATCTGTCTTTTGTTGCACTTTAATAAAAAATGGGAATCCTTTATGCAATATCAAAAAAACACTTACCGCCAATATTGGGACTGTTGCAAGCAATATTATCGAAAGATCGGTATTTATCCTTATAACAAAGAAAAAAGCCAACACCAACATCATAGGCCCTCTCAACATTATGCGCATTGACATCAGTATTACCTGTTGTATTTTGGTAATATCGTTGGTAAGTCGTGTAATAAGCGAAGCTGAGCCGAACCTGTCTATATCGGGGAACGACAGTTGTTCGACCTTATCGAAAAGAGTTGAACGCAAATCGGTTCCGAAGCCTATCGAGGTCCGTGACGACACATAAATATTTAGCACACTGAATATCAAACTTATGGCTGAAACCACAATCATATATAGACCTATATGCGAAATCACGTCCAAATCACGAGGGAGTATCCCTTTATCGATTATTTCAGACATGAAATAAGGCTGTACCGTTTCACATAGTACAGTAATAAGGACTAAAAAAGGGCTTATCAACAAATTACCCTTGTATTTGCGCAATATCTGCCAATACTGTTTCATCCACAAAGGCCATTCACCTCAATTATAGACACAACATATATGCCTATTTTTTACATTTCCCGCTCACGCGGCCGATTTTCAGACGTAAAATCACCGTTCGAGGGAGTGATTTTTCCGCATATTTCAATCCGATCGGTTTATCATCAGGAGAATATTTGTCCAATAATAATTCAATTCCTTTGTTACGTTCATTGTCATCAGCCATAACCTCCAGTTTTCCAAACACAAGAACACTTTCATATAATGTGGTGAACTTAGATGGTTGCACTGCCGTATTACCTACCACACAAAAACAGACATCTCCACAGACGGCCAATCGATGTAATTTTTCTCCTTGAGGCGCACAATGAAAATAAATAAATTCTCCTCCATCCCACGCATAACTTATCGGTATGCAATAACCTCCTCTATAATCTGTCGGATTTACAACATCGGATTCCTCACATCCGACATTTCCACAATCTCCTCCGAAAGACAAAATGCCATATTCTCCTGTTTTTAGCAATTCGTTGGCCCGATTTTCATCCAACAACCTATCTTGCCTGCGTACAACAGAATTATCATAATTTTTTATCATTCCACATTCGTTTACACATACATTTTATATTTCCACTCTCAACTAAGACCAATTCTTACAAACAGAATATTCTCTCTCTTATTTATGCTCAGAAACGACAGAAGTATCGGAATAAACCACTATCTTGGTCAACTTCAAATCCAATCCATTTTCCGAATTCAGCCATTTGAAAGAAAGGGTATGTTTGCCTTTGGGAAGTTGATACTTCCAATACAATTCGTATCTGCGCGTTTTAAAATCCATAGGAAGCTTTACCGTTTCAGATAACTCTCCATCCATATAAACTTCCACTTCAGCTACATAATCTTTCGACGCACCATCTATATAATGAGGGTAAGATACGACAACACCTGTTCCTTCAAACTCTATTTGAGGATTACTCAACACCGAAACATTTCCCAATTCTCTTCGTTCAACAGGGAAATGTCCCTCGAAAGATTGTTCAAAACGTACAGGAACCGGATTCTGACATGCAATAACAACTTTATCTCCTTCAACTTTTCCTCCACCACGCTCTATCATCTGCAGAGCCTGATCGAAACTCATTTCATATGTTTTATTCAGAGAAACCGTAGTATATGCAAAATCACGATCTTCAACTTCCCGCAAATTTTTCTTCCAATATTCAGGAATTTTGTCATAACCCAACATAGTTCCCAAGATACCTCCTGCCGATGCCGGATTGCAATCCGAATCCTGTCCGCAACGTGTTGCAATATCGATGGTTTTCGCAAAATCTCCCTCACCATAAAGCAAACCGATAAGTATATATGCACTATTAATAACGGCATCTATATTGAACGGCACAAATACTCCGTCAGGACAACCTATATCGGAACTCCACTTCTTTTCACATTCGAACCATGTTCTTTTCCAGTCATCAGGGTACATTTCGTGCCATTTTATCACATCGCTCATACACTGATAATAACGGCTTTGCTGAGGAATAGTCTTGAGAGCCTCTTTCACGATAAAATTTATATCATCCGAAACGAATGCCAATGAATACATGGCAGCGACATATACTCCTCCATACCATCCATCGCCATAATTCATTATATGACCTATCTTATCGGTAACTTCCGAGGCGGAATTAGGCATTCCGGGAGACATCAAACCTGCAAAATCGGCCTCTATCTGGAAATCGAGGTCATCGGCATGAGGATTATTGAGCCAATGGCCTGATTCAGGGGGCATGATACCGTTAAGTATATTGTAACGTCCTGCCTGATTGGCATGCCACAAGTCATACCCTGCATAAGCATAAGCATTGGCAAAAGCCTCTACCGGAGCATCGAGACCCAAGCTGTCGAAAACCTGCACAAAAGTCAAATCCATATAGACATCATCATACAATCCCGGGAAATTATCATAATACCATTTAATATGTCCATCAGGCCATAGAATCGGCGTATAATCCTGTATCATTGTTCCACAAAAACGGAATTCGGTAGGCCCTCCATAGGTACAGCCGATGGTCTGTCCGGCCCAACCTCCTTTGATTTTATCCATCAAACGGTCTTTTGTAATCTCCGCTGTAACAGGCAATTTGCTATCCTTTTTGTTTGAAGAACATTCCCAAATAACCATGGCAACAGAAATCAATGCAAGAACAGGCAGTAAATATTTTCTCATTTCCGAAAAGTTTATAAGATTATACAATGCAACCCCAGCCAGATAAATCCACCTCAATTAGGTGTAAATTTAAGAATTTACGCCTAAATATCAAACCATTACGCTCAATTTTATTCTTACAAACAGTCTCTCAATAAAATTATGAATACCGGAAAAAATTGAGAGCGGCGATGCACGCCGCTCTCAGTTTTTCCATACATACTGGTATTTGAGTTATTAACAATTTTACTTTTACAACAATATAGTTACAATTTCCAGCTTAACATTTCTAAAATCTTGGAGCCCCGGAATCAATAATCAATACCCAGTCATTGCCGTAAGCGTCTTCTTCTCCTGGAGGGTCGAACGATTCAATACCTGTATTGCCAACCTCCCCAATCTCTGTAACTTCTCCTTCACGAGGATCGAACCAATAGGCTTTACCCGGAGCATTCAGTTTACGCGTATCTATACGTACATTCTGTCCTTTATTCATATATGCCATAATGAAAGTTCCATCGTTAGCTACAAGTGCCGGGATAAACTTGTCTTCATTGAGATTGATACCATGAATAGCAGAAAGGTCGACATGGAAACTATCAAGAGGATAGGCCGTGAAAAGCTTACTTATATGACGCATATCATCAGCCCCCGGACGATCCAAAGCCTCATCCCAGAAATACAATACGGAAATTCCACCTTTACGTCCCGGTTTATACATCTGCCATACGGCATTGTTACCATAAGTATAACCGGCAGCACCGCTGAAATATGTCCAATAAGCCTCATTACGGATATTGTAATCGTCGAAAAAGCCGAGTTCATAAACACTGGTATCTATAATACGACCTTCGGGAGATATGACATCTTCTCTTGTTTTCCCATGTTTAGCAAAATCTTCCTGTTCCCAGAAACGAACGGCAATATCTTCATATGCCGGTTCAGCATTTACAAAAGGTTTTTTCGGAACCAATTGGTTGTAAGTAGCTCCAAAACGGTACACTTTATCAAATTTTCTGTAATGACCGCTCTGCACGATATTGAACGTAAGCCACGGATCGTTATGAAACCAATAATGTGAAGATATTTCACCGGTAGGATGATAAGACATCATTTGTTTGCCTCCGGTAGCTTCATAAATAGCATGTGCCATTGACTCCCATATATCGTACTCATCGTCGGTTACGACATTGCGATCACCTCCGAGTATCCAGATAACCGGTTTATCCTTATAACGTTCTCCCATGTATTTCCCATAAAAACGTGCGCTTTCAACATCGAAAAACGATTTATCATCTTTACCTTTAACAACATTATGTGCCCATGTAGGCAATATAGCCACATACAGACCTCGTGCAGCCGCCTCATCCACTACAAAATCTACAAATTCAAAATATTTTTCGTTAGGCTTCATGGGGTCATTATCCAACATCGGGATTTCTCCGTAAAAATTAGGGGTATCGGATCTACCGAACAATGCAACTCCTTGAATTACGGTAAATCCCTTTTCTTTACGGTTATCGAGATAAAATTGGACCTCTTCTTTGCTAAGTCGCTGAAAAATTTCCCACGCTGTATCCCCTATCCAAAGAAAAGGTTTTCCATCCGTCGTAGTTATAACCGTGCTTTCAGGTTTTACTGTCAAACCCATGCTTGCCGATTTTTCAGTAATGGTACAGCCTGCCATCAAAGCTGATAATGCCGCGGCAGAACAGATCATTGCTAATTTTCTCATAATAGTGTGTTTTTAATTTTTAAGTTTAATCGTATCAAATTTAGAATTTATTTTCTTAAAATCATTATCTAAAAGAACGAGTGTAGCAGAATCCACAACCAAAAAATTAATCGAAGCAGACCCGTCATCGGGGACAAACTGCCAAACAACAGCATTGTCATCATATGCATCTCCCCGTAAAGTGTAACGTCGACCCGAAACAGACACTGATTTTTCATCTTCTGTTTGGGCAGCAGGATATGTCATGACCAGAGTAAAAATACCGTCTCCACTGTTTTCCGCATGTTTTATGTCCAAATCGTATATGACATTCAGGCCATCATTCATCAAAACTTTACCTTGAAACTGTTCCTCCACAGGCAACAATTCCTCAGTGTAAATTACCTTACCTCGTTGAGAAACAGTCCATATATCATTAATCTTACCAACCGTCATCGCGTTATCTTCCTCAAGGCTCCATTCACGACCTCCTTCAGGTAATATTCTGCCATCAAGGATATCATGTCGTCCATCGGAAAGAAAAAGTTCGGCATGCAAAGAATCTTTATCGAACACCACAAATATAGATTTTTCACCATCTATTTCTTCTAACCGGATTCCCTTTTCGAATAAACGGATACATTCACCTCTTATCTCCGACCAAGTATATCCAGCACTCGCTATGCAATCATGCACGTCTCGGTCATTTCCAACAATATGGGAAGTTTTACTGTTTTTTGTCTGACCGCAACTGCACAAGATAACAGCAAAGAGTAGTAAACATACATATTTACCAAAAAATTGTACCGGCAAAATGCCGGCACAATCATAATATTTACATCGATTTATCATTTAGCGATATTCTCAGGTTTCGTTTTCAGAAGTTTTTGCAACTCATACGCAACAGGCTTCCAATTACCGTCGAAATCTATAATCGAAGTATTGGCAGGACATGGATAAGAATCATGCCCCATCCATATGATCAAACCTCCGCATGCAGGGAATTTCGATTTAAGATTTTTCAATGCCAATGTCAACCCATTAATTTGGTTCTGTTGGCTCCATTCCACATATTCTTCCAAAGAAGCGGGTTCCTTGCCGTCATGTTCAAGTTTATACTGATCCCATTCTACCCACCAGTTAAACTGGTTCCAATAAGGATTCTCATGCGAAGCAGGCATCGCATCACGATCACCTTTATATTTATTTATCATATCGACAGACATTGCACCCGGAGCTCCCATCTCAGAGACGAAAAGTGCATCGTTGGCAGCCCAGAACCTATCGATGGCATTTGGTGAGAAGTCCTGATTCTGACGGTCATAAGGAAGTACCCAAGGGCCATGAGTATCCCAATTCCGCCCTGAGCCGAAATTATGCCATCCCGCTTCGATATTCATTCCGGTAGGTGAACCGGGGATGAAACGTACGAAAGGATCTTCAGTTGCAACGATATCTGCTTGACGACGCATCATAGGATGTTCCAATGTAATAGGGCCGGTATCCCCACGTTTATAAAGTTCGTTACCTCCGCTCCATATAGTCATAGCGACATGATGTTTGTTACGTTTAAGATAACTGCGGGCAATATCTGCCATGACTTCTATCTCTTCAGCACTATCGGGAGGATAATTGTCCAATCCCGAAGAAGAAAGCGGAAAGTCCTGATGAATCATAAGTCCCAATTCGTCACACATGTCATAAAGCCAGTCCTTTTCCGGAAAACCGCCTCCCCATATACGGATGATATTGAATCCCATATCCTTATATGCCTGCAACAATGTACGGTATTGATCTTCGGTAAGATCCGCGAAATTAGGACGAATAGGAGTCCAATTTATACCTTGTAAAAATATTGGACGGTCATTAACCACACATATCCACGGATCTGCCTCTTTCACAGCATTTTTATTATTTTCCCATACTACTGATTTAAATCCTACTCGACGATTATCCACTTCACGCACATTTCCATTTTCATCCATCAGTGTGCAAGTAAGATCATACAAAGGTTGATCACCTTCCCCATTAGGATACCAACGTTTAATTTTCAAATCCTTGTAAACTTTTCCTCTGGACAAAAGTGCTGCCGATACCGTCTCATCGATAAGCAATTTACCATTCTTATCTTTCAATTCTATTTTAATATTACCTTTTTTCGCCGCATAAGTCATTTCAGGAGCTATATGCAACTCTCCCAAATCTTTATAACGATCTGCATTGGTTATAACATTCAAATTTTCGATACGTACATCATCCGGATCCGACACTTCCAATAAAACATCGTCCCAAATTCCTATCTGGACTATACGTGGCATCCAGTCCCATCCATAATAGAAACGTGATTTCCAATCCTTGATTTTGGAAGTATAACCTATCTGTCCGAGATATCTAGGTGGCAATCCGAATGCAACCGTAACCACATTGTCATTATCATTCAAAAAAGAGGTTATATCGAATTCATATGGAATGAAAGTATTATTGAACGTTCCAACCTCCTTACCATTCACAAGAATAAAACCATTATCGTCCAACCCTTTAAAATTCAGACGTATTTTCTTACCTTTTTCAATCCAGTTATCCGGGATTTTTGTAGTAAACAGCCAGTTACGGTTTTCAATCCATTCTGCTTTTTCATTATCGGTACCATAATTCCAGTCACTTATTACACCGGCATCCAATAATGCTTTCTGTACAGAGCCAGGAACCTTAACATCTATACCGCGAACATCGGCCTTCCCGTTACTTTTGTTTTCCTTAAAATTAAAATCCATGTGCCACACTTCGGGACGATATCCCCAAAGTTTCCATTCCAAATCTCCCATATTGTAAACTTTGGGTTGCGACCCGTTACTTTGGGCAAAACCTGCCATATACATCACACACATAAGACAGGTCGTAATCAAAAATTTAATTCTCATTTTCAGTTATTTAGATTAGATAATTGTATACTATTTCAAAATTACAGCTTTTCCTCCGGCAGCCTTTACCGTCTTACTACCCGAAGAATTAAGATTGTTATACGTAATCTCTTCTTTTGCAGGATCGACATTTATACTGAAATAATGATCGCGATAAAGAATATTGTCTACTCCACGAGGAGTTTTCTGAAATACTACTCCCTGTGGAATTCCCCGGTCATATTTATATCCATTCAAAAGCATGACAAAATCTATTATAACACTTGCTCCGAACATGGCAGGACGGACTCCGTCAGGACGGAAATTAGCACCTACATATTGTTCAGCAAATGAAGCTCTTGCACGTACTATATCCCTCAGGTTCACCTCTATCATCTGCTGAGCCTGATGATTATATCCATGTTTTATAAGTCCGTAAACGGTATAACTAAGGTCAGGATACTTGGGAACAGGCATTCCTAAAAAAGGTTTATCAATGTCAAATGTTTCGTTGAAACGTTTGTAAAGTGAATTGAAATGACGTTTGTCAAGTCCATCGATATACATTCCCGAAGCAGTCCAAAGAACGTTTCCTGCAGAAGATTTCCCTGTTTGTATGTTGTAATTCTGATTAGGGAATGAATCAGGCGTAGGCCAAAACCAAGTATAACATTTTTTCAGAAAATCTGCATGTTTCGTTCTCCATGCACGTGCATCATCCTTATATCCCAATATGTCGGCAATAGTTACCATATGTTCCATATCTACAAGTGCCGAAAATGCAAATTCCGCATCCTTATTATATTCCGACACAGGAATAAGGTTGCGGTACACCCAATGTGTTATCTTCATACGCCAATTAAGATAACGGTCCAATGCAGGATAAACTTCCGCCAACGACTCTTTATCACCGGTAAGTTCATACAAAATTATCGCTGTCTGAGCCTTGCGGGAGGGCAGACTTTCACCCCCCAACATGCCATCGGGCTGCACCAGAGACATTAACCCTTTGAACACGTCCCATGCAACATCGGGATCGATAAATGCATAATACTGGATTGCAAAAAAACTTTCCCATGCAGCTGTAAATGGAGCTTCTTCGGCACCTTCATCCCACAACGAGGGTTTACCGTTACACAGTTGCGGATAAGGATAAATATCGGGATCTTCCATCAGCAGATTCATCACAAGAAATACCCATGCTTTATAATAGGTTTTCTGCAACTCCTGAGGAGTTACCCCCATAGGATCAACTATATCAAACGTATAATTTTTAGGACATGGGAATTTTGCCATTTGATCGTCCCAGAATTTTTCATTATCTGCCAATACTTTTGACAAATCATCGTTCAACGGGGCAAGAGAACGGGCCAAAAGCAGACTGTCGGATTCACCCCGATCTGCAAATGCTACAGATACCACAAGTTCCCGTCCGGGAAACTTTGCTGCATCTATTTCTACATACCATATTCCGTCACGGGTTTTGGCAAGATCGAAATCACCGTTGAACCGTATCGCATAATTAATATAATTATTATTGACTATGAGAGCATTATCCACTTTCTTGATAAAGCCCTGAAATTTACCGGCAAGATAATATTTGGAATCCTTGCCCTGGTTATCGAAACGGATACGGCGGACAAGAGTATAAAGATTGTAAAAAAAATCCTCACCGACATAACCCGAGCCATCACTGTATGTGGCACTGAATGGCAGTTGATAAGGGAGCCATTCTGTTGCAAAATCAGATGCAACCGCTTGCTGGTTATTAACTGCATTCTGAAATTTACCTGTATTCTTATATATCATCAGCAGATCCAATGCCTGACGGCTGAACCTTGTAACCGGATCCTTATACGGGAGCGAATCGTTTTCACGAGTAGAAAGATAAGCCACATTCAAAGGCATAGTCGCTCTATTGCTGTACTGTACAGCCGTATATCGGGAATTGAAATTATACGGATTTATAACTATACGCGACATGGGCCAACTCAGATCTCGTCGTTGCATGGAATCGGTTTCACGCAAATCTTTGCTTTTCAAGTTCTGCCCATATACAGAAAATGTCATAAGCATTCCTGTAACCAGCAGCAGTAGTCCAAATTTTTTCATTTATTGTTAAGGTTAGTATGGTATATCTCTATTTTTTAGCATCGGGATTCAATCCGCACGTGGCACATCCTCCCTCACTACAATTAATATCTGGTTCTTTTTTACCGCACATTCCGTCGATATCTCCCCGCAGAGCTCTCTCTTCATCACGAATTTGCTGAGATGCACATTTAATACCTCTTTTCCGCATATTCTCATTATCTCCTATCTCGGACTTCATATAATGTCCCTTAATCATAATGGTCAAGGAAAGCCCAACAACAAAAAATGCTACTGCCCCTACCGCAATCAAAAAAATCATCAATAAGTGTGACATATAATTTGTCTTTTTAGAAAAGATTTACAAAATTGCATGAATTACATACAAAGTTATAAATTTGTATCATTAATTACTATCTTTTTACTTTATGAAAATCGTTATTTCGGGCGTAGGAGAAGTTGGAAGTCATCTTGCAAAGATGCTGAGCAGCGAATATCATGATATTACAATCATAGACAATGATCCGAAACGTCTTGAAGAAATAGCTAATATGGCCGATGTAATTGCCGTGGAAGGAGACTGTACCACTTTTGCAGTCCTGAAAAAAGCTGCGGTACGTAAAGCCGATTTGTTCATTGCAGTAAGACCTGAAGAGAGTACAAATATTATTTCGGCAGTGCTTGCAAAACAGTTAGGGGCAAAAAAAGCAATAGCTCGTATCGACAACAATGAATATTTAGAGCCCAACAATAAAGAGATGTTTATAAATATGGGTATCGACTATCTGTTCTATCCTGAAAAAGCCGCTGCCCGTGAAGTGATAAATCTTCTGGGACATACCAGTACAAATGAATACGTAGACTTTTCAGGAGGTAAATTATCTTTAGTTGTGTTCAAACTCGACATCACTTCACCTCTTGTCAATAAATCACTTTTGGAAATAACGGAAGATAGAGAAAACTTACCTTACCGTACAGTTGCCATATCCCGTGGAAATGAGACTATAATTCCTCGTGGGAACGATGTCTTTAAAGAAGGTGACAATATTTATGTCATATCCAATCAAGATGCTATCAAAGATGTGATGGATTTATCGGGAAAGAAGAACATAGACATAAATAACGTAATGATTTTGGGAGGCAGCCGTATAGGAATACAAATAGCATCTGTTCTTCAGAATGAAGTCAATATAAAGTTGGTAGAATACAATCCCGAAAAAGCTTATCGTCTAACAGAGATGTTGGATGATACACTTATAATCAGCGAAGACGGTCGCAATACGGATGCCATGCTTGAAGAAGGTTTGAACAATATGGATGCTTTCGTAGCTGTAACGGGACGTTCTGAAACCAATATTCTGACAGCTTTACTGGCAAAAACAATGGGGGTAAAGAAGGTAATTGCAGAAGTTGAAAACCTGAATTATATAAATCTGGCTGAAAGTATGGGGATAGACACGATAATCAATAAAAAATTGATTACCGCCAGCAATATATTCCGATTTACGATGAATACCGATGTTCAGGCAATCAAATGTCTCACGGGATGCGATGCCGAAGTGCTTGAATTCATCGCAAAACCCAATTCCCCGGCGACAAAACAAAAAATCAGAGAACTCGACTTTCCATCCGATGCAATCATAGGAGGAATAGTCAGGGGCGATAAAGCATTTATTGCTGTAGGAAATACCGAAATAAATGCTTACGACCGTGTAGTAGTATTCGCTTTACCCTCAGCAATTTCCAAAATAGGTAAATATTTCAATTAAATATGCCTGCATTAACAAAACTCATAAATATTCTATGCTCTTCAAGAAGAAGAGAGATAGATTATTTCATGAAAAATCCTGAGGAAATCCAACACAAACAATTCGAATATCTTATTGAAAGAGGAAGCCGTACAGTTTTCGGACGTGAACATGGGCTGTATTTAGTCAAAAATTTCGAACAATTCGCTTCGCGCGTCGATATAACCGATTACGAATCTTTCAGCAAATATACCGACCGTACACGTAATGGAGAACAAAGAGTAATATGGCCTGGTAATATAAAATGGTTTGCAAAATCATCCGGGACAACAGGTTCCAACAGTAAATTTATACCGGTAAGCAGTGCAGGTCTCCACAGATGTCACATGAAAGGGCCCAAGGATGTTGCATGTTTTACGGCAATGTTATATCCGGAGAGCAATGTATTCAGTGGTAAGACACTCACATTGGGAGGAAGTCATAAGGTAGAACATATCGGTTCCAATATACATGCAGGCGACTTATCTGCCATTCTTATAGAAAACACCCCTTCGTTTGCAAAATTCAAACGCATACCTAAACCGACGACAGCACTTATTCCAGATTTTGAACAAAAAGTAGATGCTATATGTCGTGAAACAATCGGACAGAACGTTACTTCATTTGCAGGAGTCCCCTCCTGGAATTTGGTAATGTTAAACAAGATATTGGAATATACCGGTAAAAGCAACATACTTGAAGTGTGGCCCAATATGGAAATGTTCATACATGGAGGTATGAATTTCAAACCGTATAAAGAGCAATATCAAAAGATATTCCCTTCTTCCAATATGAAATATATGGAAACCTACAACGCGTCGGAAGGATTTTTTGCCATACAGAATGATCCGACTCAAGACGATATGTTGTTGATGCTCGATTATGGGGTATTTTATGAGTTTTTACCGACAAGTTCTCTGTCAGACACATCTAAAGCCGTTCCATTGAGCGGAGTCGAAAAAGGAGTCAATTATGCTATGATTATAACTACCTGTAATGGTTTGTGGCGCTATCTTATAGGCGATACCATAGAATTTACCTCTACCTCTCCTTATAAGATAAAAATTACAGGACGCACCAAACATTTTATAAACGCATTCGGAGAAGAAATCATAATCGACAATGCAGAATCGGCCCTTAAAGAAGCCTGCAATCTTACGGGCGCACATATAAGCGACTATACGGCAGGGCCCATATATATGCATGACAAGGATAAAGGTTCTCATCAATGGATAATAGAGTTCAGTACTCCCCCTCAAAATATAATGCAATTTACAGAGCTGCTCGATAAAGCGTTGCAAAAACAGAATTCGGATTACGAAGCCAAACGATTCAAGGATACAACTCTGATGATGCCGACTGTAACAGTCGTTGAACCGGGAACTTTTTACCGTTGGATGAAAAACCGTGGGAAAGCTGGTGGTCAAAACAAAGTTCCCAGGCTTTTCAATGACCGTACATACATCGAACAGCTTTTAGAGCTTCAATAGTGAGATGAAATTTTCAATAATAATACCTGTATACAATCGTCCGCAAGAGGTCGGTGAATTATTGGAAAGCCTTACAGAGCAAACCTGTACAGATTTTGAAGTCATTATTGTAGAGGACGGCTCGAAAGTGAACAGTAAAGAAGTCGTCGAAAAATTTCATACGAAATTAAATATCCGCTATTTTGAGAAAGAAAATGGAGGACCTGGGCCTGCCCGCAATTATGGTGCACAATACGCATTGGGAGATTATTTGGTTTTTCTAGACTCCGATTGCATTACACCCCCGCAATATGTCGAAAACCTTAATAAAGCCGTTACGGACAATGACAGCGAATGCGTACCAAAAGATGAATCAGGAGATACAACAGAAACAATCCGAAAAACAGATGTTTTCGGAGGGCCCGACCGTGCGGCAAACGATTTCTCTGACATACAGAAAGCTGTCAACTACTCCATGACCTCACTATTCACTACGGGAGGAATAAGAGGAGGAAAAAACGCTAACAAACCGGATAAATATTTCCCTCGCAGTTTCAACATGGGCATCTCTCGCAATGTATATGAAATTACAGGAGGATTTGCACCTATGCGTTTCGGCGAAGATATAGATTTAAGTTATCGAATTTATAAAGCCGGGTTCAAATGCGAACTTATTCCTGATGCGTATGTTTACCACAAAAGGAGAACCAACATGCGCTCATTTTTCAAACAGGTATTCTTTTCAGGAATGGCACGCATAAATCTTTACAAACGATATCCCGACACAATGAAACTCGTATACATGTTACCTGCCTTATTCACAGTAGGAATAGTGGCATGTATAATACTTGCAATATTATGGAGCGTATGGTTTCTTTTACCCCCTATTTTTATTGTCTTCGTATGGTTTTTCGACTCTTTGCGATTGAATAAAAATATAAAAACAGCTCTATTGAGTGTAATTACATCATTCATTCAACTAATCGGCTATGGATGTGGATTTTTTTACGGCATATGGATCCGCATTATTTTAGGTAAAAGCGAAGCAGAAAGTTACAAAACAAATTTCTTCTAACCTTTTTATTGCATATCATATTTCAACTTTCAACATAAATACAAAAAAAGATCCCGAGACAAATCTCGGGCCCTTTTATAATTTATTGCAATAAAATTATGACTTACACAAGCATAATTCCCGCTTCAGCACACTCCTGACGCATAGAATCAGGCCATATACTGCTTTGTATCTCTCCTATGTGAGCTTTGCGCAAAAGGAACATGCACAAACGAGATTGTCCGATACCGCCACCGATGGTGTAAGGCAATTCCCCTTTTAACAATTTTTCATGGAAATACAACTTTGCCTTATATTCCTGACCTCGTAACGCAAGCTGTCTTTCAAGCGCTTTTTCATCGACACGGATACCCATACTCGATACTTCGAACGCACTTTCCAAAACAGGGTTCCACAACAATATGTCACCGTTAAGCCCTTTAAAGCCATCTCCGTTATCAGTACTCCAATCATCGTAGTCGGCAGCTCTTCCATCATGTGCCTCCCCATTCGAAAGTTTACCTCCGATACCCATTACAAATACAGCCCCATATTTCTTGACAATAGCATTTTCTCGCTCTTTAGGAGACATATCAGGATACATATCCAACAACTCCTGGGAATGTATAAAGAATATATCTTCCGGCAACTGAGGTTCTATCTGCGGGAACTCAACATAAAGTTTGTTTTCCGTAACCTTAATAGCCTCATATATCCGACGCACAATTTTTTTCAAAAATTCAATGTTGCGTTGTTCTCGAGTAATAACTTTCTCCCAGTCCCATTGATCGACATAAATCGAATGTATATTATCCAACTCTTCATCAGGACGCAACGCATTCATATCAGTATATATACCGCGACCTGGAGCAACACCCATTTCAGCCAGTTTAAGTCGTTTCCATTTGGCAAGAGAATGTACCACTTCAGCTTTGGCATCACCCATATATTTTATCGGGAAGGTAACCGGCCGTTCCACGGAATTAAGGTCATCATTGATACCTGTTCCCTGCATTACCACCATAGGGGCGGTAACCCTTAGCAACGCCAACTGTGCTGAAAGATTATTTTGAAACATATCCTTAACATGTTTGATAGCCTTCTCGGTATTTTCAACACTCCCCAACAGATTACGATATCCTTTAGGTTTAATCAGTCCCATAGCGTCACTTTTTATTGAATTATTTTACTATAATCAGATAATAATTTTTCTTGCCTTTTTGTACGAGCAAATATTTACCCGACAAAAGATCATCCTTTTTCACAACCGCATCAGTCGACAATATTTTATCCTTATTGAGCGATACGCCTCCACCCTGTATCAACTTGCGGGCTTCACCTTTAGATGGAAATATCGAGGCATGTTCTGTACATAAATTTACAAAATTAACACCTTCCCCGTCCAGGAGCAAAGCTTCGATTTCAAATTGAGGAACTCCTTCAAACACCTGCAGGAAAGTATCTTCATCCATATTGCGCAATGCAGCCGCTGTGGAATTACCGAAAAGAATTGTCGATGCCTCAACAGCCTTGTTATATTCCTCTTCGGAATGAACCATACATGTCACTTCACGAGCAAGAACCTTTTGTAATTCTCTCAAATGAGGCGCCTGACGATGAGAGGCAATAAGTTTTTCTATCGTCTCACGATCGAGCATTGTAAA
>CASFSC010000218.1 GCA_949296995.1 uncultured Alistipes sp.
ATAGAATTACGTTTGATGGCACATCTGAGTGGAGATGAAGCGATGTTAAAAGCATTCAAAGAAGGAGCCGATATACACACTGCTACTGCATCCCGACTGTTTGGGGTGCCTGCGAACGAAGTCACACGAGAACAACGCCGACGAGCCAAAACCGCCAATTTCGGCATAATATATGGCATTTCCAGTTACGGTCTCGGTCAACGGCTCAATATTCCGCGGACAGAAGCGAAAGAGATCATAGATGGTTATTTTGCAAGTTACCCGGGGATAAAAAAATACATGGAAGATATTGTAGTCGATGCACGCGAGAAAGGATATGTGACCACCCTTTTCGGCCGGAAACGTATGCTTCCTGACATCAATTCACACAATGCGGTAGTCCGTGGTCTTGCCGAACGCAATGCCATAAACGCTCCTATCCAAGGAGGGGCTGCCGACATAATGAAACTTGCAATGATTGCAGTTCATAAAGAATTGAACAAACGAGGATTAAAATCCAAAATAATATTGCAGGTACATGACGAATTGGTGATAGACTTATTAAAATCTGAGCAGGAAGAGGTTCGTAAACTGGTTGTAGAATGCATGGAAAATGCGGTAAAACTTAAAGTCGCATTAATTGCAGAGTGTGGAGTGGGTAAAAACTGGTTAGAAGCGCATTAATCATTTCAGTCGACACATGACAAATAACATAAGTTGAATTTAAAAACAATTTCCACAGCACGTTGCCAAATAATAAATGACAACATGTTTATAAAATTCATCATATCTCAAAAGATAATGCCAATATCGGTTTTATCTTGATATTTAACCGAGACATAACTTCACTTCACATATCTTACGAGGTTACATTTACCATATTACATTCAAATACAAAGACTTACTCATATCCAGGAACAACTATCATTAAAAATGGGGATGCCATTCTCTCCATATAAATCATTTCTATTTTTACATCATTTCCTATCCACTCCTATTATTAATAAACCGTCGCCCCCAATCCTGATCAAATCTCACAAAATAATACAAAAAGAGCGGCCATAATCGACCGCTCTTTTTTCGCCATATAGATCTAAAATTATTTTCTGTAAATTTTAGTGTATCCATAGATAGCATCATCACCCAATTCTTCTTCGATACGAAGCAACTGATTGTATTTAGCCATACGGTCTGAACGGCTCAAAGAACCAGTCTTAATCTGACCAGAATTAGTAGCGACAGCGATATCTGCGATAGTAGAATCTTCAGTTTCACCTGAACGGTGTGAAGTAACAGTAGTGTAACCTGCACGGTGAGCCATATCAATAGCATCCAAAGTTTCAGTCAAAGAACCGATTTGGTTAACTTTGATAAGGATTGAGTTACCGCAACCCAATTCAATACCTTTCTTCAGGAATTCTACGTTAGTTACGAACAAGTCATCACCAACCAATTGGCATTTGTCACCGATTTTGTCAGTAAGCAGTTTCCAACCGTCCCAGTCATTTTCAGCCATACCGTCTTCGATAGAATCGATAGGATATTTAGAAACCAATTCCTGCATATAATCAGCCTGCTGAGCAGAAGTACGTTTTGCACCTGTAGCACCTTCGAATTTAGTATAGTCATAAATACCATTTTCATAGAATTCAGAAGAAGCACAGTCAAGACCTATTGCAACATCACCGCCTTCGCATTTACGTCCAGGTTTGTATCCAGCTTTTTTGATAGCTTCGATTATAGATTCCAAAGCATCTTCAGTACCTTTCAAAGTAGGAGCGAAACCACCTTCATCACCAACAGCAGTGCTAAGACCTCTGTCATGAAGTACTTTTTTCAAAGCGTGGAATACTTCAGCACCCATACGCAAACCTTCTTTGAAAGATTTAGCACCAACAGGACGAATCATAAATTCCTGGAATGCGATAGGAGCGTCAGAGTGAGAACCACCATTTATGATGTTCATCATAGGAACAGGCAGAACTTTAGCATTAGTACCACCGATATAACGATATAAAGGCATTCCCAACAAGTCAGCAGCAGCACGAGCACAAGCCAAAGAAACACCAAGGATAGCATTAGCACCGAGATTGCTTTTTGTAGGAGTTCCATCCAAAGCAATCATAGCTTTGTCAATAGCTACCTGTTCAGTAACCATCATACCTATAATTTCCTTAGCAATAATTTCATTTACATTCTGAACAGCTTTCAAAACGCCTTTACCGCCATAACGACCTTTGTCACCGTCACGGAGTTCGAGAGCTTCATTAACACCAGTAGAAGCTCCTGATGGAACAGCAGCACGACCAAATGCACCGCTTGCAGTAGTTACTTCAACTTCCAATGTAGGATTACCTCTTGAATCCAGGATTTCTCTTGCATGAACACTAATAATCTGTCCCATGATAATTTGTTTTTAATATTATTGATAAATAACGTTATACTTCTTTTTCTTTCCCCCTTATCCCAGACACATATTGTTTTATCCGGGAATATAAATTTTTGGGAACCAGTTGATTGAATAATTTTGATAAAAATCAAAAGGGAGTTCCGAAAAACTCCCCAAAGATAATATATTGCAAAATATAAACCAAATTATTCGGCTTTGTCTGCATCTTGTTTTTTAGCAGCCGGTTTGCTGGCAGCCGTTTTTTTAGCAGGAGCTTTTTCTTGTTCAGCTTCCTGAGATACTTCAGGGGCTTCGCCTGTTATACCAGGAGCTACAGATTCATTAGCTTCAGCAGCTACATTTTTCTTACGGCTACGACGTGTTTTAGGTTTTTCAGCAGCTTTAGCTACACCGCTATTGTAAGCTTCGTTGAAATCAACCAATTCGATAAAACACATTTCAGCAGCATCTCCCAAACGGAATCCCGTTTTCAGGATACGGCAATATCCACCGGGACGGTCTGCGATTTTCGGAGCTACCACACGGAACAATTCGGTAACAGCCTCTTTATGTTTCAGATAACTGAACACAATACGCCTTGAATGAGTTGTGTCGTCTTTAGCTTTAGTAATCAACGGCTCAACATACATTCTCAGCGCCTTGGCTTTCGCAAGTGTAGTATTGATTCTCTTGTGTAAAATCAGAGAGCAAGCCATATTGGCCATCAGAGCTTTACGATGCGAAGCCTGTCTGCCAAGGTGATTAATTTTTTTATTATGTCTCATAACTAGTCTTTGTCAAGTTTATAGATTGATACATCCATTCCAAAATGGAGGTTAAGATTGTTAAGCAGGTCATCAAGTTCAGAGAGAGATTTTTTACCGAAATTTCTGAATTTGAGCAAATCGTTACGGTTAAACCGTACCAGATCCCCTACCGTTTCCACCTCTGCAGCCTTCAGGCAATTCAATGCTCTTACCGAAAGATCTTGATCCGAAAGTTTTGTTTTGAGTAATTGACGCATGTGCAAAACATCTTCATCAAATTCTTCAGCAGTACTGTTTTCCTCCATATTGAGAGTAATCTTTTCGTCAGAGAACAACATGAAGTGTTGAATCAATATTTTTGCAGCCTCTTTCAAAGCATCCTTTGGATGTATTGACCCATCAGTAGTTATTTCCAGATTCAATTTTTCATAATCTGTTTTCTGTTCTACACGATAGTTTTCGATAGAATACTTCACATTCTTTATAGGAGTGTGAATAGAGTCTATAGGTAGTAAGCCGAATTCTGCATCCGCAGGGCGGTTTTCTTCAGCGGGGACATATCCACGTCCTTTTCCTATATTTAGTTCTATCTGCAGTTTGACATCGGAATCGAGATGACATATCACCAATTCCGGATTCAGTACTTTGAAATTGGTCAGGAAATTAGATATGTATCCAGCTGTCAATTCAGTCTGACCGACCACATTGACAGTAACTTTTTCACTGTCTACATTATCTACGGTTTTAATGAAACGTACCTGCTTGAGGTTAAGAATTATCTCAAGCATTCCTTCCATAACACCGGGGATGGCTGCAAACTCATGGTCAACGCCAGCCACCTTCACTGTTGTAATCGCATACCCTTCCAGAGAAGAAAGGAGAATACGTCGCAGCGCGTTGCCGACAGTCATGCCGAATCCTGGTTCCAAAGGGCGGAATTCAAAACGTCCGAAAGAAGAAGTAGATTCGAGCATTATTACCTTTTCAGGTTTTTGGAATGCTAATATTGCCATAATTATTGCTCCTCGATTAATTATTACTTAGAGTACAATTCTACGATAAGTTGTTCATTGATATTTTCTGGGATATCAGCCCTGTCCGGATTCTGGAGGAATTTACCAGTCATCTGAGCGCCATCCCATTCGAGCCAAGCGAAACGGCTACGACGGTTACCGCCTAAAGAATCCTGAATAGCTTCCAGCGACTTAGATTTTTCACGTACACCTACGGTATCTCCCGGTTTCAATGAATATGAAGCGATGTTCACTACATTAGAATTTACAGTAATATGACGGTGAGACACCAACTGACGAGCCGCAGCTCTTGTAGGAGCTATACCCAATCTATATACGACATTATCCAAACGGCATTCGAGGAGTTTCACAAGGTTTTCACCTGTTATACCTCCGATACGAGCAGCTTCTTCAAATGTTTTACGGAATTGTTTTTCCTGGACTCCGTATATAGCTTTAGCTTTTTGTTTTTCAGCTAGCTGGGTTCCATATTCAGAAACTTTTTTACGTTTACGTGCAAGTCCATGTTGTCCGGGAGGATAATTCTTTTTATCAAGCGATTTATCCGTTCCGAAAATTGATTCGCCGAATTTTCTGGCGATTTTGGTTTTTGGTCCTATATATCTTCCCATTTTTAAATTTTTTTTAGCTTAAAAAATACCACCGTTTTTATGATGTAATGCGATTAATTACACACGACGGCGATTGGGTGGACGGCATCCGTTATGAGGCAGTGGAGTAACGTCGATGATTTCGAGGACTTCAATACCTGCACCGTGGATAGTACGTATTGCAGATTCGCGGCCAGAGCCGGGACCTTTAACATATACTTTCACTTTACGCAATCCGAGGTCATATGCTACTTTAGCGCAATCTGCGGCAGCAGTTTGAGCGGCATATGGAGTATTCTTTTTAGAACCGCGGAATCCCATTTTACCGGCAGAGCTCCAGCTTATAACTTCACCCTGAGCGTTTGTAATGGTAATTATCACGTTGTTGAAAGTAGAGTGGACATGAGCCATGCCCTGAGCCTCAACCTTAACAACTTTCTTTTTAACTGTTCCAGTCTTTTTTGCCATAATACTCTACTTATTACTTAGTTGCTTTTTTCTTGTTAGCGACTGTTTTCTTTCTACCCTTACGTGTACGGGCATTGTTTTTAGTACTTTGTCCTCTGACAGGCAGGCCTATACGGTGGCGGATACCACGATAGCATCCTATATCCATAAGACGTTTAATATTAAGCTGGATGGTAGAACGGAGTTCACCTTCCACTTTGAGGCCCTGTTCAGCGATGATGTTACGGATAGCGGCAACGTTTTCGTCGTTCCAATCGCCTACTTTCACATCATAACTGATGTTTGCTTTATCAAGAATCTGGCGAGCGGTACTTCTTCCGATACCGTAAATATAGGTCAAACCTATTTCGCCTCTCTTATTTTTTGGTAAATCTACACCTACTATACGTGCCATAAAATTAATCTCGATTAAAATTTAGCAATTACCCTTGACGCATTTTATACTTAGGGTTCTTTTTACAGATTACATAAAGGCGACCTTTGCGTTTTACGATTTTGCAATCCTCGCTTCTTTTTTTGATTGATGCTCTAACTTTCATTTTTAAGACATCTTAATTATTTATACCTAAAAGAGATACGTCCTTTAGTCAAATCGTAAAGGGACATTTCCACTTTTACCTTATCACCGGGAAGGATTTTGATATAATGCATTCTCATCTTTCCCGAAATGTGGGCGGTAATAATATGACCGTTGTCGAGTTCTACTCTGAACATAGCATTAGACAACGCTTCGATAATAGTTCCGTCCTTTTCAATAGCAGATTGTTTTGCCATAAAGTAGTTAATTTTTAATTGCCTGTTCGATGATACTGAAATCGGTCAAGACATCGGGTCCGTTTTTTGTTACGGCGACAGCATATTCAAAATGTGCCGCGGGTTTTCTGTCGCGCGTACGCACGGTCCATCCATCTTTTTCGAAAACAACGGCACGGGATCCCATATTGATCATGGGTTCGATGCATAGTACCATACCTTCTTTGAGTAATGGACCTCTACCTTTTGCCCCATAATTTGGGACTTCGGGTTCTTCATGCATTTTATGACCCAAACCGTGCCCTACCAACTCTCTTACAACAGAGAATCCGTAGCTCTCGGCATGCTCCTGAACAGCATTAGCGATATCACCGATACGGTTTCCCACTTTAGCCTGTTCGACCCCTTTATGAAGAGCTTCTTTGGTGACTCTTAGGAGCTCTGATACGTTTGGAGCAACTTCACCTACCTTGAAAGTATAGGCAGAATCGCCATAAAACCCCTTCATAAATGTGCCACAATCCACCGAGACTATATCACCTTCTTTAAGAACAAGTTTTGCGGAAGGAATTCCATGTACTATCTGTTCGTTTACCGATATACACAATGTATTCGGGAAACCGTTATAGCCTAGAAATCCAGGAACTGCGCCATTACTTCGGATAAACTCTTCAGCAATTCTGTCCAATTCGAGGGTTGTGACCCCAGGTTTTACGTGTTTTCCCACCTCTGCGAGCGTAGCCGACACGAGGAGGTTATTCTCACGCAACAATTCAACTTCTTCTTTTGTTTTCAGGTAAATCATCTAAAAATTCACTTAAGCAGTCCTGCCTTTAATCCTTCCAGTCTTCATAAGACCGTCATAGTGACGTAATAACAGGTAGCTTTCTATCTGCTGCAGAGTGTCAAGAACGACACCTACCAAGATCAGGAGCGATGTTCCGCCATAAAACAAAGCAAACTGACTGTTGATTCCGAGCATCATTGCGAACGAAGGCAATATAGCCACGATTGCAAGGAATATGGAACCTGGCAGAGTAATTCTTGTCATGATAGTATCGAGATATTCGATGGTTTTTTTACCAGGTTTCACACCTGGGATAAAACCGCCATTACGTTTCATATCTTCGGCCATCATGTTGGGATTAACTGTAATTGCTGTATAGAAATAGGTAAATGCAACGACCAATATAGCGAAAGTAAAATTATACCAGAAGCCGGTGTAATCTGCGAAAGCTGCGGAGAAACCGCGTGTAGATTCGAAACGGCTAAAGAACATGGGGATGAACATCAAGGCCTGAGCGAAGATGATAGGCATAACCCCAGCGGCATTAATTTTAAGAGGTATATATTGGCGTACACCACCGTATTGTTTATTTCCTACTATACGTTTAGCATACTGAACCGGTATTTTACGAGTAGCCTGCACCAATGCAATAGTAGCCATAAACACTACAAAAAGGAGTGCAATTTCCACAACGAGCATAACCAGACCACCGGTAGATTCAGTAAAGCGAGTATTAATTTCAGCGAGCAATGCGTGAGGCAGACGCGCGATTATACCGACCATGATAATCAGAGACACACCGTTTCCGATACCTTTATCGGTAATTTTTTCACCGAGCCACATAACGAACATTGTACCAGCGATCAATACCACTGTAGCGACGATAGTGAACATTACGCTTGAACGACCCAATACAAAAGCAGCATCAGGGAGTTGCGCATGGAGGTTAGCCAGATATGCGGGACCTTGCAACAGAAGCACGATAATAGTCAGATATCTGGTCCATTGGTTTATTTTGCGACGACCGCTTTCTCCCTCTTTCTGTAACTTTTGGAAATATGGTACAACAATACCCATAAGTTGGATCACGATAGAAGCGGAGATATATGGCATAATACCCAGGGCGAAAATAGAGGCATTGCTGAATGCTCCTCCGGAGAAGATATTCAACAAGCCCATAATTCCGTTTCCTTCGACTTGCTGTTGCAAAGCACCCAACGCCTCAGGGTTTATACCAGGTATGACCACAAAACTACCAAATCTATACACAAGAAGTAGAGAAAGAGTAAACAGAATTCTGTTTCTCAGTTCTTCGATCTTGAATATATTCTTAATGGTTTCGATTAGTTTTTTCATTTCTGAAAATTAAAGTTTAACGGCTTTCCCACCTTTAGCTTCGATTGCAGCCGCTGCTGATTTAGAGAATGCGTGAGCAGTAACTTCCACTTCGACAGACAAAGTTCCGTTACCGAGGATTTTCACTTTATCATTTTTCGATGCGAATCCGGCTTCAACCAAATTATCCACATTAATTACTTTCAGGCCTTTTTTAGCAGCCAATTCATCCAAAGTAGAAAGGTTGATACCTTTATATTCGACACGTTTCAGATTTTTGAAGCCATATTTAGGCAAACGTCTTTGCAACGGCATCTGTCCGCCTTCAAAACCTATTTTAATAGAATAGCCTGAACGAGACTTAGCTCCTTTATGACCGCGAGTCGAAGTACCACCACGACCTGAGCCTTGACCCCTGCCTATTCTTTTTTCACTTTTAGTTGACCCTTTTGCGGGTTTCAGATTACTTAAATCCATAGGATTGTTATTTTATATTAATCAATAACCTATTTAACTTCCTCTACTTTTACAAGGTGTTTCACTTTGGCAACCATACCGAGGATAATTGGATTATCATTATGCTGTACGGTCTGATTGATTTTATGAAGTCCGAGTGCATCGAGGTTTTTTTTCTGAATAGCGGTAGCACCGATACGGCTTTTTACCTGAGTAATATTCAATTTAGCCATTTCTCTCACATTTAACCGTTAAACACTGTATTAAGGGAAACGCCTCTCACCTGAGCTACACTATACGCATCACGCAATTCGAGAAGAGCGGCCACGGTAGCTTTAACAAGGTTATGAGGGTTCGAAGACCCTTTACTTTTAGCCAACACGTTTTTAATTCCGACACTTTCCAAAACTGCACGCATAGCACCACCAGCGATTACACCAGTACCAGGAGCTGCAGGACGAATCATAACCAGAGAACCGCTATACTTCATTTCCTGTTTATGAGGTATAGTTCCTTTGAGGACTGGAATTTTGACCAGATTTTTCTTAGCATCTTCCACGCCTTTAGCGATAGCCGATGTAACTTCATTAGCTTTACCCAATCCGTAGCCTACGATACCGTTTTCATTACCTACAACTACGATTGCAGAGAAGCTGAAAGTACGACCTCCTTTGGTAACTTTAGTTACCCTTTGAATGCTTACCAATCTGTCTTTAAGCTCGAGGTCGCTAGTTCTAACTTTTTTTATGTTAGTATTTGACATATTTGTTAAAATTTAAGACCACCTTCTCTGGCGGCATCCGCTAACATTTTTACTCTTCCGTGATACAGGTATCCGTTACGGTCGAAAGCCACTTCGGTAATACCTTTTTGGATACTGCGTTCAGCTGCAAGTTTACCAACGAGTGCAGCGACTTGCGATTTGTTAAGGCCTGCAACTTTATCAGCTACTTCTTTATCCAAAGAAGAAGCAGCGACCAAAGTGACCCCTTTTACATCGTCAATAAGCTGTACATAAATCTGCTTGTTGCTTCTGAACACAGACATACGAGGTTTTTCAGCCGTACCGTTTACGATTTTACGGATACGATGTTTAATCCTCACTCTTCTTTCTATCTTAGTTAATGACATAGCTTTACGATTTTACTATTTAGCATTAGCAGATTTACCAGCTTTTTTACGAAGCTGTTCACCCACAAATTTAATACCTTTACCTTTATATGGTTCAGGTTTACGCAGAGAACGAATTTTAGCTGCCACCTGACCGATAAGTTGTTTATCTATACTTTTAAGAGTCAGGATAGGATTTCCTTTCTTTTCAGTTACAGCAGTAGCAGTTACTTCAGGAGGAAGCATCATGAAAATATCATGAGAAAATCCGAGGCTGAATTCAATAACTTGACCTTTAGTTTCAGCTTTGTAACCGACCCCCACAAGTTCTTGTTTGATTTCATAACCTTTAGAGACACCCACGACCATATTATGTATCAGAGCACGGTACAATCCATGCATTGAACGGTGACGAGGTTGATTAGTAGGACGGGTTACGGTCAATTGATTACCCTCTACAGTCACAGTAATATCAGGATCAACTTTCTGACTCAACTGTCCCAGAGGTCCTTTCACGCTTACCACATTATCGGCAGAAACCGTTACGGTTACACCGTCAGGTAAGTTTACAGGCATTTTTCCAATTCTTGACATTCTATTCTACTTTTAAAACATTAATAAACATAGCAAAGTATTTCACCGCCTACGTTTTCCTGGCGAGCCTTTTTATCGGTCATGATGCCTTTGGAAGTCGATACGATAGCAATACCCAATCCATTTAGAACCCGAGGCATTTCAGCGGCGCCGGCATAGCGACGCAAACCTGGGCGGCTTATACGTTTCAAGCCTTTGATAGCATTGGTTTTAGTCTCAGGATGGTACTTGAGAGCTATTTTAATAGTAGGATGCCCTTTAGCGTCAGTTCCGAACTTGTACGCCAGGATATATCCCTGTTCGAACAGGATTTTAGTAATTTCCTGTTTCATTTTTGAGCCGGGAGCTTCAACCACCTTGTGGTTGGCTTTCACCGCGTTTCTGACTCTCGTCAGAAAATCCGAAATAGGATCTGTCATTTTAATTAAAATTACAGTTTAGCACTTATATCATGCTGTATTTACAGCAAATTCAGTTTTCTGAAAGATACTACCAACTTGCTTTTTTCACTCCGGGGATAAGTCCGTTCGAAGCCATTTCACGGAATTGGATACGGCTGATACCGAACTGTCTCATATACCCTTTAGGACGTCCTGTCAACATACAACGGTTGTGCAGGCGAACGGGATTAGAGTTTCTCGGTAATTTCGAAAGACCTACATAGTCACCGGCTTCTTTAAGTGCAGCACGTTTAGCAGCATATTTTTTAACCAGTTTGAGGCGTTTTACCTCACGTGCCTTCATTGATTCCTTTGCCATAATCTATGCGTTCTTTTTAGCGTTTTTAAAAGGCAACCCAAATGCTTTCAGAAGAGCAAAAGCTTCTTCGTCGGTATTGGCTGTAGTTACGAATGTAATCTCCATACCCAGGATTTTAGATATTTTATCGATATCTATTTCAGGGAAAATGATCTGTTCTGCGATACCCAATGTATAATTACCGCGACCGTCGAATTTTTCATTTATACCTTTGAAGTCACGTATACGAGGCAATGCAACGGCAATAAGTCTTTCAAGGAATTCATACATTTTATCGTGACGCAATGTGACACGCGCTCCGATAGGCATACCTTTACGGAGTTTAAAATTAGAAATATCTTTTTTAGACTTTGTAGCCACTGCTTTTTGTCCAGTGATCAAAGTAAGTTCTTCGATAGCCGTTTCGATAATTTTCTTATCGGCAATAGCTTGTCCGAGCCCTTGGTTTATCACAATTTTTTCGAGCACAGGAACCTGCATTACAGAAGAGTAACCGAATTCCTTAACAAGTGCAGGCACCACCTGCTCCTTGTACATTGTTTTGAGTGTAGGTACGTAAGCCATTACTTGATTTCCTCCCCTGATCTTTTAGAGTAACGAACTAATTTTCCGTCTGCATTCACTTTACGGCCCACGCGAGTAGCTTTACCGGTTTTAGCGTCTACAGGCTGCAGATTGGAGATATGTATAGGAGCTTCCTGTTTGATTATACCTCCTTGAGGATGTTTGGCGTTAGGTTTCGTATGTTTCGAAATCAAATTGACGCCTTCAACGATTGCACGTTGTTTATCGACAATTATTTCCAGGACTTTACCTTGAGCACCTTTATTGTCTCCGGCGTTAACGATAACCGTATCCCCTTTTTTGATATGTAATTTAACTGACATATTAACTGTTTTTTAAATCAAATTAGAGAACTTCGGGAGCCAATGAAATGATTTTCATATAAGAATCACGCAATTCCCTAGCCACAGGGCCGAATATACGTGTACCTCTCATTTCTCCCTGGTTATTCAGAAGCACCACAGCGTTATCGTCAAAACGGATATAAGAGCCGTTAGTACGTCTGATTTCTTTTTTGGTTCTAACCACAACTGCTTTAGAGACAGTACCTTTTTTCACATCACCTGAAGGGGTAGCGCTCTTCACAGTAACTACAATTCTATCGCCGATAGTTGCGTAACGTTTACCTGTTCCGCCCAGCACGCGGATACAAAGGACTTCCTTAGCACCGCTGTTATCAGCTACCGTTAGTCTACTTTCTTGTTGTATCATGACTATTTAGCTCTTTCAATTATTTCTACTAATCTCCAACGCTTTGTTTTGCTCAGAGGTCTTGTTTCTGCAATTTTTATAGTATCACCGGGGTTGCAGGTATTGGTTTCATCGTGTGCAACAAATTTAGTAGTTTTGTTGACGAATTTACCATACATAGGGTGTTTAACCTTTCTTTTAACGGCAACCGTAACAGATTTATCCATTTTATTGCTCACAACTACCCCGATTCTTTCTTTTCTAAGATTTCTTTCCATGAGTAATTAACGTTTTACATTTGCTTTTGTGCAAGGATAGTTAACATACGAGCTATGTCTCTGCGTGATTTTTTCATTACATTCGGGTTTTCAACCGGAGAAGTTGCATGATTTATTTTCATACGCAGCAAATTAGCTTTTTCGGCATCGATTCTCTCGGCGATTTCAGCCGCAGTAAATTCTTTTATTTCAGCAGTTTTCATCTTTTAAATAGCATTATCGGAGTAATCCCTTCTTACAATAAATTTAGTCGTAATAGGAAGTTTTTGAGCTCCGAGACGGAGAGCTTCTTGAGCCACTTCCAAAGAAACACCTTCTGCTTCGATCAATATACGACCTGGAGTAACAGGAGCAACGAATCCTTCTGGAGATCCTTTACCTTTACCCATACGTACTTCGGCAGGTTTCTTAGTGATAGGTTTGTCAGGGAATATTCTTATCCAAATCTGACCTTCACGTTTCATATAGCGCACGATAGCCTGACGTGCGGCTTCTATCTGGCGACCGGTTATCCATGTAGATTCCATAGCCTTTATACCGAATGAGCCGAAAGCAAGTTGGTTACCGCGTTGAGCGTTTCCCTTCATGCGTCCCTTCTGCATTCTTCTGAATTTGGTTCTTTTTGGCTGTAACATTATATTATCGCTTTAAGAAGTCCATTATCTATTGTTATTATTATTTTTTCTGCGTTTTTCGCCACGACCTCCACGAGGTTTATCGCCACGGAAACCGCTTTGCTGGTTACCTGAGGTAGATTGAGCTGCAACTCCGGAGATTTGGAATAGATCTCGTTTAGAGTAAACTTCTCCGTTGCAGATCCACACTTTGATACCCAGAAGACCGACTTTGGTCAAAGCTTCGCAAAGTGCATAATCGACGTCTGCGCGGAAGGTATGTAAAGGAATACGACCTTCTTTGTAAGTTTCGCTACGCGCCATTTCAGCACCTCCGACACGACCAGAGATTTGGATTTTGATACCTTCAGCACCCATACGCATAGTAGAAGCTATAGCTGTTTTTACAGCACGACGATATGAGATACGGCCTTCCAACTGACGAGCGATGTTGTTTCCAACGATTACTGCATCGATTTCAGGACGTTTGATTTCGAAGATATTTATTTGTATCTCTTTACCAGTCAGTTTATGCAATTCTTCTTTAAGTTTATCCACTTCCTGACCGCCTTTACCGATAATTATACCTGGGCGAGCAGTAGAGATTGTAACTGTAACGAGTTTGAGAGTACGTTCGATGATAATTTTAGAGATGCTTGCCTTAGCCAGACGGGCATTAAGATATTTGCGGATCTTTGCATCCTCTACGAGCTTAGCCGAGAAATCTTTCCCGCCATACCAGTTGGAATCCCAACCGCGGATTATACCAAGCCTGTTTGATATTGGATTAACTTTCTGTCCCATCTGCTTACTTTTTATCTTCTTTAACTACCATTTTATCTACGACTATTGTGACGTGATTTGAGCGTTTACGTATACGGTGAGCTCTACCTTGAGGAGCAGGTTGTATACGTTTCAACATTCTACCACCGTCGACAAAAATTTCTTTCACGCACAGGGTATTATCTTCGAGACGTTGTCCTTCGTTTTTAGCTTCCCAGTTTGTGATAGCTGAACGCAATAATTTTTCTAATCTGATAGATGCCTCTTTTTTGCTGTATCGGAGGTACCCCAGAGCTTTGTTGACTTCGACGCCTCTGATCATATCGGCAACGATACGCATTTTGAGGGGCGATGTCGGACAATCGCGAAGCACGGCGATTGCAGTCTGCTTCTTTTCTGCTTTGAGCTTTTCAGCTCTTATGCTTTTTCTTGCACCCATATTTACCTACTATTTTTTCTTATTACCTGAATGCCCGCGGAAGTTACGCGTAGGAGCGAATTCGCCGAGTTTATGTCCTACCATATTTTCAGTCACATACACCGGGATAAATTTATTCCCGTTATGGACAGCGATTGTTTGTCCCACGAAATCGGGCGATATCATACTTGCACGCGACCATGTTTTGATAACCGCTTTTTTACCACTTTCGTTTTGGGCTATCACCCTCGACTCGAGTTTAGGTTCAATGAATGGTCCTTTTTTTAATGAACGGCTCATTATGCTACTATTTTAAAATTATTTTTTCCTTCTTGAAACAATAAACTTCGAAGAATTCTTTTTAGGGTTACGAGTTTTGTAACCTTTAGCAAGAATACCTTTACGTGAACGTGGGTGTCCACCCGAAGAACGACCTTCACCACCACCCATTGGGTGATCAACCGGGTTCATAGTCACACCACGGTTGTGAGGACGGCGACCGAGCCATCTTTTAGCACCTGCTTTACCATGTGCTTCGAGGCTGTGGTCTGGATTCGATACGGCACCGATAGTTGCACGGCAAGTAATAAGTACCATACGAGTTTCTCCAGAAGGAAGTTTAATAATAGCGTATTTACCTTCACGCGCCAAAAGTTGAGCGTAGGTTCCGGCACTACGAGCCATAACAGCTCCTTGACCGGGGTAGAGTTCAATATTATGTATCACTGTACCCAGTGGTACATCAGCAAGGAAAAGAGTATTTCCTACTTCGGGAGCAGCATTTGCACCAGTTGCTACGACTTGACCCACTTTCAATCCGTTTGGAGCCAACATATATCTTTTTTCTCCATCGGCATAACTGATAAGAGCGATACGTGCTGAACGGTTAGGATCATATTCAATAGTTTTCACTACGGCAGTCATCGCATCTTTATCTCTTTTGAAGTCGATGATACGATACTGGCGTTTGTGACCACCACCGATGTAGCGCATGGTCATTTTCCCTGTATTGTTACGACCGCCTGTACTTGGCAGGGATCTGAGCAATGATTTTTCAGGTGTAGACGAAGTAATATCGTCAAATGTACCAGCAATTTTATGTCTGGTACCCGGTGTCATGGGTTTAAACTTTCTTACTGCCATTTTCTTAGATATTACTGTAGAAATCTATGTTATCTCCTTTTTTAAGGGTTACGATAGCTTTTTTGAAGTTATTGCTACGACCTTCAATCATGCCGGCCTTTGTATAACGGCTTTTTGCTTTGCCCATATAGTTGCATGTATTCACATCTGTAACAACTACATTGTACATAGCTTCGACTGCACCCTTAATTTGAATCTTGTTGGCTCTTGGGTCAACAATAAAACCGTAACGGTTCAGTTTATCGCCCTGAATCGTCATTTTTTCGGTCAAAATAGGCTTAATTAAAATATTCATTGTCTTCTGTTGTTTACAGTCCGAACATTTGATTAATTACATTTACCGAACCTTCTGCCATTATAATGTTTCCGGCGTTCATTACATCGTATGTATTGATGTTAGAAGCGAGAACCACTTTCACGTTCTGAAGGTTACGGGCTGAAAGTGCTACTCCGAGATTAGACTGAGGTAACACGAGCAGAATTTTTTTACCTTCGAGATTAAGGTTTTTAGTAATTGCTATGAATTCTTTAGTTTTCGGAGTTTCGATTGTAAAATCCTCAACCACTTTAATAGCATCTTCCTTAGCTTTATAGGTCAATGCGCTCTTACGAGCGAGTTGTTTCAATTTTTTATTGAGCTTAAAGCTATAGTCTCTTGGAACCGGACCGAATACACGACCTCCTCCGTGGAACAGAGGTGATTTGATGCTACCTGCACGAGCACCACCGGTACCTTTTTGTCTTTTCAGTTTTTTTGTTGAACCGGCGATTTCGTTACGCTGTTTTGATTTATGAGTACCTTGACGTTGATTTGCAAGATATTGTTTTACGTCGAGATAAATAGCGTGGTTGCTTGGCTCAATACCGAAAATCTCATCGTTCAGGACAACCTTCTTATCGGTTTCTTTGCCTGAAATGTTATAAACTGCTAATTCCATGTTAGTTTTCGATTATTAAGTACGACCCTTTTGCACCCGGTAGCGAACCTTTCACGAGGAGAAGATTGTTCTCAGGTATTACTTTTAGAACTTTAATATTAAGTACTTTTACTTTGTCACCTCCAGTACGTCCAGGGAGACGTTTTCCCTTGAACACGCGTGAAGGGTAAGACGAAGCACCTAATGAACCCGGTTTTCTGGCACGGTTGTGCTGACCGTGAGTCTGGCCACCGACACCACCAAAACCGTGGCGTTTAACAACACCTTGGAAACCTTTACCTTTAGAGATACCTGTTACGTCTACCCAATCGCCTTCAGCGAAAGATTCGACAGTAATAGTGTCTCCGAGGTTGAATTCGCCTTGCAGATCTTTGAATTCAACAAGTTTACGTTTAGGAGTTGTGTTGGCTTTTTTAAAGTGGCCTAACAAACTGCTGGTAGTGTTTTTTTCTTTTTTATCGTCATAGGCAATCTGCACAGCTGAATAGCCATCTTTTTCAACTGTTTTGAGTTGCGTAACGACACATGGACCAGCTTCAATAACAGTGCATGGTATATTTTTACCCTCGGCACTGAAAACGGAAGTCATTCCGATTTTTTTTCCAATTAGTCCTGACATTTTG
>CASFSC010000219.1 GCA_949296995.1 uncultured Alistipes sp.
CGACTGATAATGCTGGAATGATTGCAATGGTAGGTCTCATAAAATACAAACGTGGCGAATTCAGTTCGTTGGATGTATGCCCAATAGCACGCAGCGCTGAGTTTTAATTTACAATCATAATTAAAGTTGCATGTTGTTTTCAGCATGCATTATTTACATTCGATATTGTACAACAAACTAGAATTGTACAACTATTTCCATGATATATCAAGCATAGAAAAGAAGAAGGTAGATATTGAATTTGGCCTATTGCCTGCCATAGCGCATAATTTTGCAAAAGTAGCATCTTAGGAGATTTCTGATGGCGAAAAAACGGTTTGAAACGATGAAATTTTCAAAAGGAAACTTGTAATCTACTTTTTTGAAGAGAGGAAAATCCAAATGACTTCAATCTGAAATAAAAAAGGCTATCTCAATTCATTCCTCTTGAGACAGCCTCTTTTTTATACTCTCAATTATCCGATTACATAATTACCACTTACAACAATTCTATTCCTCATTTATTCTGGCAATTACCACGAAAATTAGACTTATAAAAACAGTACTGTATTAATAAATTTGCTCCTGTCAAAATAATTTGACAGGAGCAAATTTATACATAACAAGTTTATTATAAAGTATCTCTACCCAAAGATACTTCAACTATCCAAGGAATCCGAGCAGTATACCTGCAGCTACCGCACTACCAATAACACCTGCGACATTCGGACCCATAGCATGCATAAGCAGATAATTAGTTTTATCATAATGCATACCGATTTCCTGAGATACACGAGCAGAGTCCGGCACAGCAGAAACTCCGGCATTACCAATCAAAGGATTGATTTTACCGCCTTTAGGCAGCACAAGATTCATAATCTTGACAAACAACACTCCGGCTGCAGTAGCAACAATAAACGAACCGGCCCCCAGAGCAAATATCATAACAGACTTAGCAGTCAAGAATGTAGTAGCCTGTGTCGATGCACCCACGGTCAAACCGAGCAAAATAGTCACAATATCGATCATAGGCCCACTTGCAGTATTTGCCAAACGACGTGTCACACCACTTTCCTTAAGCAAATTACCGAAGAACAACATTCCCAAAAGAGGTAAACCTGAAGGAACAAGGAATGTAGTAAGTAAAAGTCCAGTGATAGGGAAAAGGATTTTTTCCAATTCTGACACCTGACGAGGCGGTTTCATACGTATCACTCTCTCTTTCTTCGTAGTCAACAATTTCATTATAGGAGGCTGTATCACTGGCACGAGAGCCATATACGAATAAGCCGATATTGCGATAGCACCCATTAAATCGGGAGCGAGTTTACCTGCAAGGAAAATAGCGGTAGGCCCGTCAGCACCACCGATAATACCGATTGCACCAGCTTCGGCAGCAGAGAAACCCATTCCGAGTGCAGTCATATATGCAGCGAATATACCGAATTGAGCTGCACCACCGATAAGCATCAACTTAGGATTTGAAATAAGTGCCGAGAAGTCCGTCATGGCACCGATACCGAGGAAAATCAAAGGAGGATAGACCCCATTCAACACCCCGAAATAGAGATAATTCAATACCGATCCATCTTCATAAATACCGATCTGGAGTCCGGGAAAGAATGGGATATTACCTACAAGTATACCGAAACCTATAGGTACGAGAAGCATGGGTTCATACTTCTTGGATATAGCAAGATAAATAAAGAACAGTCCCACAAGTATCATGATTATATGGCCTAACGTTACGTTAGCAAACCCTGTATAAGTCAAGAACTTGGAAAGGTTCTCACCCATCATCTGAAAAAATCCGATATTAGCTGTTTCCGACATAACTATTCAATTGTTAAAAGTACATCGCCTTCAAGGACAGAATCGCCTTTATGGGCTTTGATTGATTTAACAACTCCTTCTCTGTCGGAGTCGATATTATTTTCCATTTTCATGGCTTCGAGTACCAAAAGATGCTGCCCTACTTTTACATGATCTCCTTCTTTAACTTTCAATTCAAGGATGACCCCCGGCAGAGGACTCTTTATTGCAGTACCTCCTGCAGTAGGTTTCGAAGTTTTAGCTACAGCAGGATGAGCATCGGTAGAAGGAATAGTAGGAGTCTGAATCAATTTCGGAGTTTTCGGTTTACTCACCATTCCTTCCACTTCTACAGTATAATCAGTACCGTTAACTGTCACAGTGGCAACATTATCTTCCACACCATGCACGGCAACGGCGTAATCATTTCCGTTTATTTTGAATTTATATTCTTTCATCTGATTATTATTTTGCATTTATTAATGTTTGATAATAGACTATTTTTTACGCGGAGTTCTGACTGGTTCTTGGGTCAGACCATAAATTTTAGAACTCCACGGAGAGTAAACCTTAGCTACGCGATTTATAGTAAGAATAGTAGATTCTTTGTCATGCAAATCGTTATCATACAGATGAAGCGCCAATGCAATAGCAGCCATATCATCACCACTGAACACTTCTTTCTTTGTTGCCGTTTTTTGCACAGGGGCTGAATCATTATCTTTTTTCGCATTTTTCTTACGTTCCGATACTAACACCATAGTTTTACCTATACTGCGGAATACCAGATAAAGCAACAATAATGCAGTAAGAACCACCGTCATAGCAGTAATAGTCATACCATAACCATAAGGGTCTGTACGACGGAAAAGTTCATGAGCCGGAACAGGTTCATGAGTTTCATTCGTTGCCAAAGGGGTCGTAGTAGCCAATTTGGTAAACTTATAAGTTCCATCATCTTGCAGCAGACGTCCCATAGCAATATCAGGTTCCTGATCAGCAAGATTGTATGTTACGCTTGATATTGTGTCACGTCCGTTTGCTTCAAGGAGCGACAATTTGATTTGCTTGTCGACAACAGGCAATTCAAGACTATCGGACAAAGTAGTTTGTTTACCCGTATTACCATTATCCATACTGAGGGTGAAATTGGTATGGAAAGTACCTTTGGTTGAAGTTCCTTCACAGAAGAAAACTATATATCCCTGAGGACTGATTTCCGTACGCGAATCTCCCTTGGGGATACGGTACGATATAGATTCGTTACCCGACTCTATTACCAAATAACAGCTCGCAACATTGATTTTGGAATATCCCGTATTGCAAAGTTCTATCCATGAAACCCTATGGCCGTAATCATCTTCGAAATTATTGACGTTATTGACCAATATTTCATTTATGACCAAATCACGAGTACTTTGCGAGTAACCTGCAAATGCCAGAAGAGCAAATAACGATGTAATTAAAAATTTCTTCATAACTACAACGGAATATTTGAATGCTTTTTAGCAGGATTAGACAATTTTTTAGTAGCGAGCGACTGCAATGCACGGATGATACGAAAACGAGTATTGCGAGGTTCTATAATATCGTCAATATAGCCATATTGTGCGGCCACATAAGGATTAGCGAATTTATTGCGATAATTTTCTTCTTTTTCAGCAATAAATTCCGCCTTCTTTTGTTCATCTTCGATAGCAGCGATTTCCTTTGCATCAAGCACTTCGATTGCACCTTTAGGACCCATAACTGCAATTTCTCCAGTAGGCCATGAGTAATTGACATCTCCACGCAGATGTTTGGAACTCATCACGCAATATGCTCCACCGTATGCTTTACGCAGGATAACTGTAACTTTTGGAACGGTAGCTTCGCCATATGCGAACAAAAGTTTTGCTCCATGAATAATGATACCACCGTATTCCTGTGCAGTTCCGGGCAAGAAGCCAGGGACATCAACAAATGTTACTATAGGAATATTGAATGCATCACAGAAACGAACGAAACGTGCCGCTTTACGCGAAGCATTTATATCAAGAACACCTGCCATAAACTTAGGTTGGTTGGCAATTATTCCGACACTCTGTCCGTTGAAACGAGCAAAACCTGTCACAATATTCGGGGCAAACTGTTTTTGGCTTTCAAGGAATTCCCCATTATCAACAACAGCTTCGATTACTTCGAGAACATCGTAAGGTTTATTCGGATTATCAGGTATTAGCTCATTCAAAGAATCTTCCAGACGATCAATGGCATCATTGCATGCCATCAGAGGTGCATCTTCGAGATTATTCGAAGGTATATAGCTCAACAGTTTACGAATCAATCCAAGACCATCTTCTTCGGTTTCAACTACGAAATGAGCCACACCGCTTTTTGCAGCATGAATTGAGGCACCTCCCAACTGTTCCTGGTTAACTTCCTCACCGGTAACGGTTTTAACCACTTTAGGGCCTGTCACGAACATGTAGCTCGTACCTTGACTCATAAGGATAAAGTCTGTAAGTGCTGGAGAATAAACCGCACCTCCGGCACAAGGACCGAATATTGCAGAAATTTGAGGAATAACTCCTGATGCAAGGATATTGCGTTGGAATATTTCGGTATATCCCGAAAGGCTGTTCACACCTTCCTGAATACGTGCTCCTCCGGAGTCATTGATACCGATCAGGGGAGCTCCGTTTTTCATGGCCATATCCATAACCTTGCAAATTTTGGCTGCAAAAGTTTCGGACAGAGAACCGCCGAATACGGTAAAATCCTGTGAGAATATATACACCAGACGTCCGTCGACAGTACCGTAACCGGTAACTACACCGTCTCCAAAATATTTTTCTTTATCGATACCGAAATTGGTACTGCGATGTTTTACGAACATATCGAATTCTTCGAAAGATCCTTCATCGAGAAACATTTCGATACGTTCACGGGCTGTCAGTTTACCTTTTTTATGTTGGGAATCGATACGTTTCTGTCCGCCTCCCATTTTAGCTTCTTCACGGAACTTAATCAGTTCCTTAATTTTATCCTGGTTGCTGCTCATCTTGAATTTGAATTATTTATTTTTATCTTCGCACAATTCAGTTAATACACCGAGAGTTGATTTGGGATGGAGGAAAGCTATACTCAAACCTTCTGCTCCCGGACGAGGAGCTTTATCTATCAGCTTAACACCATTTTCTTCGCATTCAGACAATGCATTTTCGATACCTTCGACAGCAAATGCTATATGCTGTATGCCTTCACCTTTTTTCTCGATAAATTTGGCAATTGCGCTATCTTCAGAAGTAGCTTCCAAAAGTTCAATCTTGGTCTGTCCTACTTTAAGAAATGCAGTTTTCACCTTCTGCGATTCTACTTCTTCAATGTTATAACATTTGGTTCCGAGTAAATTTTCCCAAAAAGGTATTGCTTCGTCGAGACTTTTGACGGCAATACCGAGATGTTCAATGTGTGAAATTTTCATAGTAGTATTATTTGATTAGTACATTTTATCTATTCTTTCTTTTCTGAATTTACCATAACGACTTTGCGAACGCTTCACTTAATAAAAAAAATGAAAAACAGAGACGTTACTGAATTCTACAAAAATAGCAGATATTATCGATTTTTAAAGAAAAAAAAAGATTTTTTCTTTAAAAATCTGCATCCTAACATTCACATAAACACACAAAAATTTATTTCAGATGCCTTATAACCCTGCAAGGATTACCTACGGCAAGAGAGTTTGCCGGGATAGATTTGGTAACGACACTTCCTGCACCTATGGTAACGTTATCTCCTATTGTTACACCAGGCAAAATAACAGAGTGTCCTCCAATCCAAACATTATTGCCCAATGTCACAGGCGCAGTCTGAGACCGCCAAAAAGGGAAAGCGTTATCTTCTCTGAATGCAAGGCGTTCCTGCGGGTCTACCGGATGGAATACGGCATATATATGTACTCCAGGTCCGATACCGCAATTATCACCGATGGTTATACGGTTACAGTCCAGGAAGACACAATCCATATTTATTTCGCAATTATTGCCCAAATAAATATTTTCTCCATAATCTACCGAAAAAGGAGCTGCGATCCATACATTTTCACCTCGCTTTCCGAGAAGTTTATCCAATATCAGATTTAACCGTCGTTTATCTTTCGTATCCGTTGCAGCATATTCACGCATCAGACGGTGCGCTTCATGCCATCGTGACAAAAGTGCTTCATCACCAGGATCATAATATTCGCCGGCAAGCATTTTATCTTTTTCTGTACGTTCCATCATCCTTTGTACGAATATATTAGGTAGTAAATAAAAAAGAATTATATTTGTATTATTATGTGTTAATAATTAATTCTGACATGAAAAAAATTATTATCGCCCTTTTGGCAAGCATAGTATTATTTGATTTTGCTTCGGCCCAGACAATAATAACCGGAGAGAAAACTCCTGAGTTAAAAGTATCTCAATGGCTCAACAGCAACAAGATTCGCAGCGACACACCTACTCTTCTTGAATTTTTTGTTTCTCAAAGCATACCTTCACAAAAAAGGCTGCCCATTCTGGATGCACTGGCTAAACAGTACAAAGGAGGACTTAATATTATAATAATTTCCAAGGAGAATCAAAATAAAATCATGCCCTTGCTCAACGGCAAAGATTACTCGTTTGCAGTAGCCATAGACGATGAAGGCAAAACATTTTCCAATTACGGAGTACAGTTCGTACCATTCAGTGTCCTTACCGATGCAAAAGGGAAAGTGGTATGGTTCGGCAATTCATGCCACCTGACAAACGACATTATACAAAGAGCCTTTAAATAATT
>CASFSC010000220.1 GCA_949296995.1 uncultured Alistipes sp.
CAGTGAGTGCATGTTCGTTGTTTGCCGAAGCTGCGGCATGGGCTAAAACTCAGGGTATGACATTATACGATATGCTTAAGGACATGTATGTTCAATATGGATTTTATCGAGAAGGATTGATATCAATCGTTCGTAAGGGTAAAGATGGTAATGAACAGATACAGAAGATGATGGCCGATTATCGTTCCAATCCTCCAAAATCTATAGACGGTTCGGAAGTTATAACGGTTCGTGATTATATGTCATTGGAATCACTTGATGTGAAGAGTGGTACAAAGAGTCCGATAGCCATGGAAAAATCCAATGTATTGCAGTTTTTGACGGCAGATGGTACTATCGTATCCATACGTCCATCCGGTACGGAACCAAAGATAAAGTTCTATTTCGGAGTTCGCGGGAATTTATGCTGTACGGATAAATTTTACGAAGTACAGGCAGAATTGGATGCTAAGATAGAACGTATTAAAAAAGAGTTGGAACTTATTTAACATTATAATTGTTAATGATTGACTTAACCCGTGAATTCTCAGATTCACGGGTTATTTTATAAAATTTGGTATGGATATTGGTTTCCTATATTTATATAAAATATATGAATTATGTCTATACAAACACTTTTTGATCTTTCAGGCAAGGTTGCAATTGTAACAGGCGGAGGTAATGGTATAGGTCGTGGCTGTTGTGAAATGCTTGCTTCGGCTGGGGCATCGGTAGTAATAGGAGATATTAATATTGCAGATGCAGAAAATGTTGCACAGTCAATCATAGCTGGAGGAGGTAATGCTATTGCAGTAGAATGCAATGTATTGAAAGATGATGATCTTGTAAATCTTGTGGACCGTGCACTTTCCGAATTTGGACATATAAATATACTTGTCAACAATGCTGGCGGAGGAGGTGGCGGACGGGAAAACCCGTTCAAGGTAGATATAACCTATTTTGAAAAGGTATATAAAATGAATGTATTCAGTGCCTGGCGTTTATGTCAGTTGACAGTTCCACATATGGCTAAGGCTGGTTATGGCAGTATCATCAATATTACTTCCATGAGCAGTGTCAATACGAGTCCTGATATGAGTGCATACAGTTCATCCAAAGCGGCTCTCAATCATATGGCAGCCAATCTTGCATTCGATTTCGGTCCATTTAATGTACGTATTAATAGTGTTGCACCGGGAGCGACTAAGACTCGTGCGTTATATAGTGTACTGACTCCAGAAATAGAGGCTAGAATGTTGTCTCACACTCCTATCCGTCGTCTTGGAGAGGTTTCCGATATTGCAGGAGCTGTACTTTATTTTGCCTCTCCCGTGTCCGAATGGGTAAGCGGCCAGGTTCTTTTTGTGAATGGAGGCGGGGTACAAACGCTTGATTAATCTTATTTTACCCTTATAAGGTTTAATCCATCGCGGATAGGTAGTATAACGTTCTCTACCCTTTCGTCATGTGATATCATGTCGTTGAATTCTTTTATTCCTTTTGAGAAAAGATCGTTTGCAGGAGTATTTTCGACTACTTTGCCATACCATAATATGTTGTCAGCCAAAATGTAACTGCCGCTGTGTACAAGATGGTCCATCGTCATTGTATAATATAGAGGATATTCCCGTTTATCACCATCGATAAATATAAGATCGAATTTCTTGCCTATTTTGGGGGCTATATCGAGCGCCGAACCGATATGTTGGTGTATTCGGTCGGAATATTCGCTTCTTTTGAAAAATGATGCCGCTAAATCCTCCAATTCGTCATCTATTTCTATAGTATGCAGTTCTCCTTCAGCAGATAAGCCTTCTGCCATACATAATGCTGAATATCCGGTGAATGTCCCTATTTCAAGAATGGTATGCGGGTTTATCATCTGTACAATCATTTTCAGCAGTCGTCCCTGGAGATGTCCCGAGATCATTCTGGGTTGTACTACGTTCAGATGAGTTACTCTGTCGAGCTCTTTTAGCA
>CASFSC010000221.1 GCA_949296995.1 uncultured Alistipes sp.
AACATTGAAAGAGTGCAATGTCGATCTGGGCAAACAGAATGTTATAGCAGAACTTGTAAGGATAGAGGAAGGAAATTATAAATATATTGCAGATACGGTAACTGTAGATACCGTTGCTAAATCTGTACCTCAGTCCGATTCTGCGACTGTCGGAAACTCTCTCCCCTGGACAGTACGTGTCACCCAATTTGAGTTGGAAGATAACTCTGCCATATATGGTATTTTAAATGCCGTTCCCAAGAAAGGATTTGATCCTTCGTATATAGAAGTTAATTCTTTAAATCTTATACTTGATTCTGTGTATAACCGTTCTTCGGCAATATCGGCAGATATACGCAGATTGGATTTTAACGAACGGTCGGGATTGGAAGTCGTAAATGCAGGAGGTTCCTTCTCGATGGATTCTGCAGGGATACGTTTGTCGGGTTTTATGCTTAAAACTCCTTCTTCGAGCATTGCTGTTGATGCTCAGGCGGGAGAGGGTATATTGTCAATGCAATCTTCTGCTGCGATAGATGCAGATGTTGGTTTGAATATCAGTGCCGCAGATGCTTTTTTGTTCTATCCGGCAGATGTGAAGATGCGACGTATGTTGCACGGACGTTATCTGACTTTTAACGGCAAGTTTTCCGGTACGTTGGGAGCGCTTAATATTGATGCACTTAATGCGGGAATTCCACGACATATCGCTTTAAAGGCTTCAGGAACGATTAATTCAATCATCAAACCTGATAATCTTAGCGGGAACGTACGTTTTACCACTAATTTTAATAGAGTCGATTTTTTAAGAGGATTCTTGCCTGATTCGTTGCAGAACAAACTCTCCTTTCCTGATAGGATGTATGTTTCAGGAAATTTGGCTGCAAGGGGGAATATATATATGCCTGATTTGAAATTGAAGGTGGATACGACCGAATGTCTTGATTTGAAAGGAAAGGTCGATATAAAAAGAGAGAACTATGAGGCAGAACTCCTTGTTAAGGATTTTCCTTTGAATAAGTTTCTTGTTTCAGATTCTTTGGGTCTTGTATCAATGAATCTTACGGCCAAAGGAAAGGGATTCAATCCCGTGAAAGATGGTGCAAACGCATCTGTTTCTTTAGGAATAGATCAATTTTATTACAATCAGTATTCCTATAAGGATATAGTATTGAATGCAACGCTTGAAAATCATATCATTAAAGCGATATTGTCGAGTGGGGACGAATCGTTGAATTTCAATATGGATATTGAGGGAGAGTTACGTCCCGATAAATATGGAGCAAGCATGAAAGGAAGAGTCAGAAATGTCAATTTGTATGATTTGGGATTCTCAAAAGTCGATTTTGCAACCTCATTATTTATGAACGCTTCTGTGGAGGCCTATCCGGATACCGTTTATAAAGCAGATGTGGTGATAGATTCACTCCGTTTTGCTCAAGGTAATAAAATAGATACCGTTAGGCGAACATCATTCGGCGTTTCAGTAGTTCCAGGGGCTATTAATGCGAATGTACGTTCAGGAGACCTGTCTCTCGATTTTAATGCACCCATGTCGTTGGATTCTTTAACGGCAGGATTTAGTAATACAATGAAGCAGCTGACAGCCCAGATAGATTCGAGTGATTTGAATATGCTCCTTTTGCAACAGGTGTTTCCGACGTTTAAACTGGATATGATTGCAGGTCAAGAAAATATATTGAATAATTATCTTAAAACTAAAGGAGCTTCATTCGATAAATTTTCCATGACTGCTTCTGCGGGCAATGCGTCGCCTTTCCGCGCTAGTATGATAATTAATGGTGTGAAATCAGGAAACCTTTATCTAGATACTCTGAATGTAGGTATAGGTCATAAAACAGAACAGTTGAATTATTTTGTTCGCATGGCCAATAAACCGGGTAACCTTGACCGTATGGCACTTATCTATGTATATGGTTCGGCTGTACATAATACGGCTACCGTCAATTTTTACCAACAAGACCGCAGCGACAGCGTCGGATTTCATTTCGGACTTAAAGCTCAATTATTGGATTCGGCCGTGAGAGTAAACCTTTTTCCTGAAAATCCGATCTTCGGGTATGAAAAATGGAAAGCAAATCCGGATAATTATTTGCTTTATCGTTACAATGGAGAATTGTATGGCGATATGCAGTTGAAAGGGAGTAAAGAACATTTTATCATACAGTCGGCCAATATGCCATATCTTGATAAAGGAGCTGTCAAATTAGATATAGGCGGAATAGATATAGCATCGGTACTGGAACTGTTGCCTTCACCTCCTGCTGTAGCGGGAAAACTCTCTACAAACATTTTATTCGGAGTAGACGGTAAAGAAATGGCTGTGCAGGGCAATGTGGAAGTAGACAGTCTCTGTTATGATAATAATCGGGTAGGTGATATAAGAAGTGATATATCGTTTCGAGCCGATACCACATCTCAAAAATTTATAGATGCAGGATTGTCGATAGATAAAAAACAAGTGTTGGCTGCCAAAGGAACATATATTTCGGGAGATACAGATAGTGTGAATGTATCCTTGGATGTTCTTTCGTTTCCTTTAGTGACAATAAATCCGTTCTTGCCGGCCGATATAATACAGTTGGACGGAGCTTTGCAAGGACATTTGGATGTTATCGGAGAAATGAAAACTGCCAGCATTGAAGGTAATTTGAATTTTACTGATGGTAAAGTTGCAGTTCCGATGACAGGAACATCATTCAGTATCTCTTCCAATAAGATTTTGATAGGCAATAACAAATTGGATTTCAATAAATTTGCTCTTATCTCACCCAACAAACAACCGCTTACACTGGATGGAGAGTTGGATATACATGATTTGTCCCGTATATCTGCCGATTTGTCGCTTGTGGCAACCAATTTTTCAGCTATAAACTCTTCAGCTAACAGTGGCTCTGATGTGTATGGAAAAGCAAATTTGGATGTAAATATTGCTGCTAAAGGCCCTGTCGATGCACTAAGGGTACGTGGGAATGTGGGCTTGCTTTACGGGACAGATGTGTATTATACGTTACAGGATTCACCTTTAGGAATTGAAGATAAACAGCAGCATATAGTTACATTTGTCTCTTTCAGCGATTCTACTGCAATGGCAGTTGCAGATTCAGTAGCTCCTATGCGTGTGTGGGGTATTGATATGCTGGTGAATGTTAACATAGCAGAAGGAGTCAAGGCAACGGTAAATCTTTCAGATGACGGTAACAACCGTATCGCTCTTATTGGTAGCGGACAATTGGCTTATACTATGAATATGCAAGGTGACACCCGTTTTACAGGACGTTATGTGTTGTCGGGAGGTACTGTTTTGTATAATCCTCCTGTCATTTCACAAAAGAACTTTGCGATAGTAGATAACAGTTATGTCGAGTGGACAGGAGATATAGCAGATCCTTCATTTAATATCACGGCCGTTGAAACTGTTCGGACTACGGTTACACAGGAGGATAATACGACAGACAATGTCAACTTCGATATAATTATCAATATAAAGAATACACTTCAGAATTTGGCCATTACGTTTGATTTGACCGCCACGAATGATCTGACGATTCAGAAACAGTTGGCTTCTCTTACGCCGGAACAACGTTCTACACAGGCTATGGCCTTACTGGTCTACAATACATATAACGGTCCTGGAACTAAAGCAACGGTCGACAGCAATAATCCGCTTAATTCTTTTATCGAGAAGGAGTTGAACTCGTGGGCTCGGAATAATTTGAAAAATGTGGATGTCTCGTTTGGCATACAGTCGTATGATGATTCTGCCAATGGAGGATCTCAACATACCGATTATTCATATCAGATATCTAAAAATCTGTTTAACGACCGATTTAAGATTACCATAGGGGGTAGTATAGATACGGATGCCAATGCCAAAGATAATTTGAAAGAGAATTTTGTAGATGATATTTCGCTTGAATACAGGTTGACCAAACGGGACAACATGTTCTTGAAACTTTATAAATATAATACACAGGAGAGTATTCTCGAGGATGAAGTTGTCGAAACGGGGGTAGGTTATGTCGTACGTAAGAAGATGAACAGCTTATGGGAGTTGTTCAAATCGACGAAAAGCCCGGAAAGTAAACAAGAACGTAAAAGAAAGAGGAACCAGAAGGAATATTTGAAACGGAACGACGAAATAGCTCCATCGATTAATTCGGTAAAATCCGATAGTAATTTGAATGTAGAAGGAGAGACTGAGAATCTTAAGTAGCATATGAGAATAAAAATTTCACATATAATTATTTTGCTTGCAGCGGTTGTGTTTTGTGGCGGCTGTTCAACCACTAAACGACTTATGGACGGTCAGGTGTTGTATACGGGGGTGAAGAAAATGGATATCGCATCTGTTACAGGAGACGATGTGCCGGATTATGTTACATCAGCCGTGAGTGAACCGCTTTCAGTAAAACCCAATAATCCTTTATACTCTCCATATATTAGAACTCCGTTCCCTATCGGTTTGTGGGTATATAACTATTTTTATACCGAGAAAAAAACAGGTTTCGATTATTGGATATATAAAAGACTTGCTAAAACCCCTGTCTTGATTTCGTCCGATGTCAAACCGGCTCAACGTATGGATATGGTCGGAGATATTTTGGATAATTTGGGCTATTTCGGATCAACGTCCGATTACGAAATCTTATATAGACGCAATACAAAAAAAGCACGCATAAGTTATAATGTCAAGGTCGCTGAACCCTGGACCTATAGTAAAGTCACATATCCACAAGTATGTTGTCCTGTAACCAGACGAATAGATTCCCTGCAGGCTACGTCCAAGATAGTTCCAGGCAAACAGTACAATATAGATTCGTTGACGGCAGAAAGAGTCAGAATAGCCAATGTTTTGCGAAATGAGGCCTATTATTATTTTCGACCTGATTATCTTGAATACCTGGCAGATACTACTCAAGAACATTTGAAAGTTGATTTGCGTATGGTTTTAGCCAAAGGAATTCCGGAGGCCGCTAAACAACCATATAAAATAGGCGATCTTAATATAGTTCTGCTTAATTCCGAAGGCGGTGATATGGATTCCATTTATGCAGGAGGCGTTAAGGTTATGTATGAAAAACCGCTTATGATACGACCTAAGATTTTAGCTCAAAGCCTTAGGATTCGTTCAGGCGGTTTAAGCCGTGTCGATTCAATAAATACAACACTCAATAATTTGACGAAACTCGGGATCTTTCGCTATGTTAACATGAACGTTACTCCGCTTGACTCTATTAAAGTGGGAGATTCTCTCGATATGAGGATTACTGCCGAATATGATACGCCTATAGAAGCCAATCTTGAAGTAGATTTTGCATCAAAATCTAATAGTTTCATCGGCCCGGGACTCGCATTTGGCATAAAGCATAAAAATATTTTTAAGGGCGGCGAGTCTTTCGGAGTAAATTTGACCGGGTCTTATGAATGGCAGACAGGTAACCGTAGTTCCGACGCCAATGCTACGGCAATAAATTCTTATGAATTCGGGATCAATACATCGCTTAATGTTCCTCGATTATTGCCCGGATTCCTTCCTGTGATAAAAAATTATGACGCACATAGCACATTTCAGATTGGCGCTAATTTGCTTAATCGTCCCAAATTTTTTAAAATGCTTGCTTTAGATGCTTCGGTCTCGTATGATTTTCAAACCTCACCTCAGAGCTATCACAATTTGACACTGTTCAAACTGGTATATAATAAATTGTTAAGTACTACCGAATCATTCGATAAGACAATGGAGAGCAGTCCTGCGGTTGCAATGAGTTTCCGCAATCAGTTTATCCCTTCGCTCAGCTATACATATACACTTGATCGACGTTATGGGCCTTCGTACCGTAATCGTGTCATATGGCAATCTACTATTACGGAGGCTGGGAATGTGTTGTATGGATTTTATGAGTTGTTCGGTTCGAAAGGTACTAAAAATTTGTTCGGCAGTCAATTTTCACAATTTGTTAAGGCTACATCAGAGATAAAATCATATTTTCAGGTGGGACGTAAAAGTGTTTTGGCAACCCGGTTTTTAATCGGAGCAGGATATGCTTATGGCAATTCCAAAGTTTTGCCATACAGTGAACAGTTTTATATCGGAGGAGCAAACAGTATAAGGGCTTTCACCATACGTTCCATAGGCCCGGGTAGTTATCGTCCTCCAGCAGATGATGAATATGGTTATTTCGACCAGACCGGAGATTTTAAAATGGAAGCCAATGTGGAATTTCGTTTCCCGATTATGGGTGGATTGAATGGGGCTGTTTTTGTGGATGCAGGTAATATATGGCTATTGAAAAACGATCCTGACAGACCGGGAGGTGTTTTTACATTAAAACATTTTGGAGAAACGATAGCTTTGGGGACAGGTTTTGGACTGAGATATGACCTGAGTTTTTTGGTTTTACGTGCTGACTTGGGTATAGGGATACATACGCCATATAAAAATCCGGATAAACCGGGATATTATAATATTCAGAAATTTAAAGATGGATTAGGCTTTCATCTTGCTATAGGTTATCCGTTCTGATTGAGATATATTTATGCGAAAAAGATTGTGATGATGTATGGTATCCGGAATGGCATGTAACCTGCTCAATATAATTCTTATTATGCCTGTGTTCGCATAAACAATGTTTGCCGCGAAATTGCAGTCTACATCAATCGGTAAATGTTTAGTTGATGTAAATTGTTATCGAGAATTTTGGAATTGGCATTACATTTCTTCGTAGGCGTAATCGACTGCACGATTGAGAATATGATTGAAGTCCGCGCATCCTTTAAAACGCGTTATTGTAAAATCCAAAAGTTGTTTTTCATCCAGAAGTATTTCTGCCGGGAAAAATTGCATCAGAGAAAACTCTTTAAGTTTGAGGTATTCGCCGAATATGTAATCTTTGGGAAACTCTTTAGGAACATTTTTTAATTTTGTACTTTCATCCAAAGCAAACCCTAATCTTTTGGCCTTTTCGATAGATTTGTCGAATCCCTGTCCGTTGTCGAATATTTCTTCACGTATGCTTTGTATTACCTTGGGCTCGGGGCAATGTACGCCTGTGGCAAGAAGGTTCCCTCCTATATAATTGGCATCTTGAGGTTCTATGTGAAAATAATATCCGGCATATCCCGATTTTTTCCCTTTGGGACATATATAAGCGCCCATATGTGTTTTGTAAGGGTCTTTATTCGGAGAGAATCTGATGTCACGGTATATTCTGTAAGTGCAATCTTTTACGGTCAGTCCTGTAATTGATTTATCGAAAGTCGAAATGCTTTCGATTAGCTTTTCAGTAAATGCATTGAATTCCTCTTGCATCGCTTTATAGCGAGATTTGTTGGCATCGAACCACTCTTTGTTGTTATTTAGTCTGAGCTCAGAAAGAAAGTCCAATATGTTTTTCATGCTATGCCGTTTAAAGATTGACTTTACAGAGACAGGAAAAGGTGAAAGCAAAAATAAAAGGAAACATATTTTCCGAATATGACTATGCCGAACCGTTTCCTATTTTCTACAAATATATTAAAACTTGTCCGAATCCTGATGGGTGAAGGAAAAATAATCCAAACTGTTGGAAAATAGACTGAATATGCATCTTTATGCCATATTCGTAAATTTGTGCTTAGAGGAGTTTGTTAAATGGTTAAGAAAATAAATTGCTGTTATCAATTACCCCCTTTTTGCATTGATTTTGTTTGAACAGTTGATAATTGGCAAAATGTATTCAGTCACAACAGATGTAGTGATTAATCGGTGTATATGGATTTGTTACAAATCTTTTTTATGATGTTGTTTGCGCCAGAGTTGCAATGAATTTATAAGGTTTTGCCACAAAACATAAGAACCGGGGCCTACCGATGAGAGCGGGTTTAAATATGTCTGTGCCATCCATATTGCCAGAATGGTGTTTTTCTGTCCTAACGCTTGTCCGGCACTTATTCTGTCTCCGTATTTGCTTCCTATGTTTTTGCCGATGAAAAATTGAATGGCACATGCTATTAATCCTGTCGTCCCCATGATTATTTTTATAATCAGGTTACCCGGGTTATTGGTGAGCGATTCGAAAATTTGTGATGATACTACGGCAAGTGCAACAGCCCAAAGATAAAAGGCGAATTCTTGTATCGATAATAGTTTTCCATATATTTTTGGGGTGAAATTACGTAGAAATAATACTGTAATAAAAGGCAGTATAAGTATAGGGAATACTTTTCGTAATATAATGAAACAAGCTTGCCAAAATCCCATATCAGGATGTAATTCTATAAAAGGAAATACTATGGGCGCGGCGAAAGCAAGACATACATTTGATAAAAGGGTATATAATGATACACTTGCGGCACTGCCTCCTAATTTATGCGTTATAACGGCTGCCGAGGTAGCGGTAGGAGCCATTATGCAGATTAGCGTAGCTTCGGCCACAATTTTATTCAACGGAGCTATTGTAGCGTATATAATAATACTCCCAGTTATTTGTATTGCAAGCAGCCACCAATGATAAGGTTTTAATTTAAGGTCTGAAGTAGATACACTGCAAAAAGTTAATAACAACATTGTAAATATGAGGTAGGGAGTGAGGAATGCAAGATGAGAAAATATTTGGTGCCCCACTACACCTGCCAGCATGGCAAATGGAAGAGTCCATTCTTTTAACAAACGCAGCATTATAATTTATTTTTTAGAATCTTTTTCTTTTAACTCTTTCAATAATCCGAATATTATTCCCGCGAGGTATATACATACGACCAATATAACGCCGAGAGTTATCCAAAGAAATTGACTGCCAGGTATTACATAAGCCAACATGCCCAATTCGAATAATAATATTGCGAGTAGTATGCAGACTACGATTTTCAGTTTTGTTATATTCTTAGTCATTGTTTAGGCTTGTTTACGCGTGGCAAAGATAATTATTTTTAACATAAATGGGTCCATGTTTTGCAGAATTCAAAAATGATTTTTACTTTTGCCCCCGCAATGCCAGAAAGTGCTGCAAATTGCCGATGTAGCTCAGTTGGCCAGAGCAGCTGATTTGTAATCAGCTGGTCGGGGGTTCGAATCCCTCCATCGGCTCAGAAAATTTATCGAGGTCTCCTGAAGTGTAAATTTTCCCATTTGATACATAAACATTTTAAGATTTCGAAAGGAAATTTATAATGTTCAGTGCAGGGGAAAGCCTTTGATAAATAAGGTTCTTAAAAATGATGGGGAGATACCAAAGTGGCCAACTGGGGCAGACTGTAAATCTGCTGACGCACGTCTTCGTAGGTTCGAATCCTGCTCTCCCCACAGGAAGTTTTTGAAAACAAAATGTAATTTCTTTCTTGTTTTTCAATCACGATGCATTAAAAGTTCAAATTTATTTGTATCTTTCGGAACGATTTGAAATTTGGGGAAGAGAAAAGTCGGTTTTTTAAAACTTTGCATATGTCTTCCTTGTAAGAACGGAATGCAGTCAGGTTCCTTCTTTAAGAAGAGATGATAATACACACAAGCGGAAGTAGCTCAGTTGATAGAGCATTAGCCTTCCAAGCTAAGGGTCGCGAGTTTGAGCCTCGTCTTCCGCTCCAGGTCATGAAAGAAGATGACAAGTGCTCCGGAAAATATTGGGTTTCCGGAGCTTTTTTATTTTTGAGTGTATTCTGTCGTTACGATTTTTTGTTTTGTAAAATTGTCGATACTTGAATAATTTAAATGCCTAAACCATATAATATGATGAAAAAACTTGACTTGTTGTCGATTTGTATCGTTGTGTTTCTGTTCTGCGGATGCGCTCATAAAACCATCGATAAGGATGTTACGTATGCAGATCTGCCCCGTTGGAGAGGTTTCAACTTACTTGAGAAATTTCAGGATAAACCCGATAGTTTGAGTGTTATAGCCCCTATATGGAGTTACCATAACGAACCGTTCAGAGAAGAGGATTTCCAAATGATTTCAGAATTGGGCTTCAATTTCGTACGTTTGCCTATGTCATATAAATGTTGGGTTGAGGAGGACAATCCATTGGCATTTCGGGAGGATATCCTTAGGGAAATAGACCAAGCTGTAGAGTGGGGACGTAAATATGGACTTCATGTAAGTATAAACATGCACAGGGCTCCCGGATATTGCATTAATGCTCCTCACGATAAGGAGAGTCTTTGGGATAATGATTCTGTATTGAATGTATGTACTCAGCATTGGGCCATGTTTGCGAAACGTTATAAAGGTATTCCCTCATCAGAACTTAGTTTTGATTTGATCAATGAACCTGTTACTACTGATGAGAAATATTATAAAGTAGTCAGTACGCTTTGTGAAGCAATCCGTAAGGAGGATCCGCATAGGCTTATAATTACGGATGGTAATGCTTGTGGTAATGCACCTGTGGCATCTTTCAAGGAGTTGAAGGTGGCACAAAGCGGACGTGGGTATGCACCCGGTTATCTGACACATTATCTTGCCACATGGAGCAGTCCTGATTATGCGATAGCTACAGTCCCTCCTGTATGGCCTCAGGTAGATGAATTCGGGAAAAAATGGGATAAAGAGACATTACAAGATTTTTTCTCTCCATGGTTTCAACTGCATAATGAGGGAATTGGAGTACATATAGGAGAATGGGGTGTATTCAACAAAACACCTCATGATGTGACTCTTGCATTCATGGAAGATGTGCTCTCTCTTCTTAAAGAGAATAATATCGGTTGGGCATTATGGAACTTCAGGGGAACTTTCGGAATAGTAGATAGCGGACGTGAAGATGTTATTTATGAAGATTATAAGGGGCACAAAATTGATCGTGAAATGTTGGAATTGCTTCAAAAGTATTAGTAGTATTTTTTGTAGGATGCAGTGCATTTAATATAAAGGCAAATTTTTGGGAAAGATGTTATTGTAATTATTTAAATCGCATGTAGTGTAGTCGGTGGTAGTGAAAAGAAGTGTATACATATGTCGATGAGTGTGTGAAATTTGTTTTGTAATAACATGACAAAAAGGAAATTAAGCTATTTTGAATGGTATAAATATTATAGTAAGTTTATTTTTATTAAAAATTCTCTTATATTTGTGCCCGGAATAAAAATATGTTTTATTGGCTGATGTAGCTCAGTGGTAGAGCACTTCCTTGGTAAGGAAGAGGTCACGAGTTCAATCCTCGTCATCAGCTCGATTTATGTGACGAACTGCCTGAGGGTGGTTCGTTTTTTTATTCAATAAGATGGCGTTTCTGAATTTCAGAAACGCCATCTCTTATATTGATTTAAAGTGTAGGCTCGAAATCCGATTTATTATGAATTAGTTAATTGATTATTATGTCGCAGATGATGGGTCTGTGATCCGATAATTTGCAATCGTTACTCCATGAACGTACGAGTGAAAAACTATTCTTAGGATAAAAAAATGTAAAATCTATGCGAGAGGAAGGTTTGTCAGTCGGACATGTGAATTCTTTGCTGTTTGCGTCTCCCCATTCGGCAAATCCATTGCATATCTCATTCGATGTCTGTGTGGCATTCAGGTCTCCACATAGAATTATTGGAGGTGTCATTGTATTTTTTGCTGAATTTATGGCATCTATTTGAATTTCTCGTCGTTCCGGTGATGTGTAGTCGAGATGAGTGCTGACAAACGTTATTATTTTATCATTTGAAATTTCTAACTCTGCCACAAGCAGTATCCTCTGTTCTGTAGCAGGTTGAGGATTGGGTAACTTGATTATACGGCTTGAAACAACAGGAAATTTGGATAGTATTCCTATGCCGTAATATCCTCCTGCATGGTCTATGGTTTTGCCATATAAAGAAAACATTCCTGTATGATATGCCAGTTCGTTTATCATTTCAACACCCGATTGATATGGAGTACGTTCGCGTGATGTTTTCCAATCCAATTCCTGTAAGGCTACGATATCTGGATTCTCGCTCTTTATGTATTCGGCAAGTTGTTTCATCGAAGCCAGTTCCCCGAATCTTAAGTTATAACTCATTACACGTAAAGTGTCTCCTGTGTTTTTCTTTTCGACGTTTTGAGCAGAAACTGTGGCCGTTGTAAATAAAGCTATATAAAAAAGTATCGTACGTTTTATAACATTGCTAAAAGTCTTCATGGTGTGCAATTTAGAGAAAATATATATGAAATTTATATGGAGTCTTAGATGCCCAGCTTGATTATTCAAAAATAACAATTATTAGTTTAATTCTATACTGTAATAACTGGAAACCGATTTGTATGGACTTTATCTTGGGTTAGATGGAGACTTTTGATTTAAATTGTTTGCATGAACAGATGTGTTATAAAATA
>CASFSC010000222.1 GCA_949296995.1 uncultured Alistipes sp.
ATATACCATAAACAGAGATCAAAATAAAGTCTATACTTCTGATATTCCTCAGGTTCTAAGAACAATAAAAACGGGTATTCAAACTCTATTCAATGAGCATAAACGACAAAGTGTAAATCTTATGGAGCGTATTGAGGAATATCAACATATTCGTCAATTATTACAAAACGTACATCCACCTCTGGCTACATTTGTAACGGATACAAATATCCCCGATGGAAAAACTATTTATAAAAACTCTGTGAATAACCAGGACCCACAATCTATATTAATGCAACAAAATATTGTAGGTGTAAATCGTAATCTAATCAGATATATTGCCTTTAATGTCAGAAAGCTTAATCATATTGCAAATACGATTTTCCGTAATTGTTATGATGAAAACACGGAAGAAAACAAAATTGAACGAATATTTGGTGATAACTTTATTGTTGCTGACACAAAAATTAAAAATCAAATTAAAAAACTTTATAATCCTGTACTGCCATCAGTTATTTTCAATCAAGATATAGATGCCAATACCGTAGACAACATACAAATCAATAAGGAAAATTATCGACAAGTAATGTACGACGTTCTGAACAAACTGGTCGAAAATCAAACAACCGAAAATGGACAAAATTATTCATCAGGCATTTCATCTACAGGAATACGAGTGCTTTCAGGGACTGACAGATCTACATGGATTCATTTTGTCGATTCTATAGAGGCAGAGGATAAAGGAATTGAAGGAGTGGTATCTGTAGCTAAAAAAGTTGTAGGATTAGACAAATTGAATGGTATACTCGATCAGTATGTTTGGGATAATACCGATGATGGAAAAATCCTGTTCGCCGATGAAAAAGGTAAAACACTAAATATACAGAACGGGACATTGCAAACATACATGGAATCCCGCAATGATGTTGATAACATAGATCATATAATCGATGAAATTAAAACTATTCTTCACGAATTGGATTAAATTATTTTAACCTCGCATAAGGAAACCATTGTTATGAAAGCTTTAGCTGCGCAATTTGCAAACTGGCAAGCCGCTTTGGAAGATTTTCAAAAAAGCGTAGAAAAGGATCTGGAGGAAATTCGTCAGTGTAAACGAGATGTACGACGAATGAAAATCGATTTAATCGACCAGTTGGAAAAAGGACGTTATATCAGAGATGATAAACGTATAATAATATCTGCTCCTGAAATTATTATTGGGAATGTCGATAAAAGCGGTGTGTTGTGTGGCAATTATTCCAATGTAATTATCAGAGGCAACGATGTTGAATTAGAGGGAGTCGGACTGGACGGTTCCAGCCCTGGAAGGATAGTGAATTGGGCCCCAAGCATACGACAGATAGCTGTCGATCCTGGAATAGACGGGCAGGAACAGGTCGTAAAAAATACATCTGAAATTATTTCTCAAGCAAAAAGTGTTATCATAAAAGGGGAAAAAACTTCGGATTTTTTCGCAAATCAGAACTTTGCGCCCATTGACGGTACAATTTTAATATCAACAGACGGTCAAATCGATCTTGATGCAACAATGTCTTGTGACAGACTCAAAGAAAATCTTACTATTGCAGAAAAAGGACTGAAAGCTCAAGTTAATGACCTAAAAAAAGAGGCTGATAAAACCAAAGCGGATGCTTCATCACTGATATCAAAATTGAATGAATTGGTATCAAAAGACAATATGAATCTTGATCCGGTAACTACCCGTACGAATTTCATGGATATTGATGAACTGCACGATGAGTTCCGCAAAATATCTTCAGCTCTGTACAACACGATGACTGACTATTTCAACACATTATCACGTTTGGCTGAATCCAATCGTCAGTTGTCGAGTGTTCAGGAACAGAAAAAAGAGGCCGGTCAACGAAAATCGAATTACAAAGAGAAATCGAATGACACTTCAATATCACTGAAATCGGAAAATATCAGCCTTATCTCTATGGACGGAGATGACAACATGCGGACGAATAAAGGATCTGGAATCGACATATCGGGTAAACAGGTAAGCATATCTTCATACGGCGACGACAGAGCACTCATAAAAGATAGTGAAATATACATCGCATCGCAACAAATAGAGATAAATACGGCCAATCCAAAAGTTTCGGACAACAACAGTGAATTTCCTGCAGATGGCAATGTTCGTGTCGTGTCCAAAAACATGCAATTCGAAGCCGTTGACTATGAATTGAAAGACAAAAAAATAGATGAAAAAAGTTTGACCAAAGATGGTTCTTTCTCCATCCGTGCCGAAAAAATAGACCTGAACGCAACAGATACCGAAGGTAAAGCAACAGGTTCCATAACGGCGAATGCCAAACAGATAGAAGTTAAAGCCATGGATTTAGATAAGGAAAAACGCGATGATAAATCTTTGGCGCAAGGAAGTGCCTTGTTGTTGTTGGCAGAAAAAGTTTATGCCGGGGCAAAAGATAAAAAGACAAAAAGCAAATCATTGCAACTTGATTCTGATAAGGTGGGCGTTTTCGGAAATACTACCGTCGAATTGCAGCAGGACGGTAAAGCTATTTTGCAACTGAGCGGAGGCGATGCTGCCATATCGGGCAGTAAAACCACTCTGTACGGTGAAATGACATCTCAGGGTAAAACGACATTCAAATCAGATGTGACTGCCGGAACGGTAGATGTAAAGAACCTAAAAGTAGATTCTTCTTTCAAAACACCTTATACAACCGAAGGCATATCTGTCCCGGGAGCTCCCTCTACTGCAAAATTGAGTGCAAAACTGACTGAAGAAGAGATGAAATCAACCAAATAAAAAGATAATAATATGGCCAAATATGTTTGTATGGGCGCTATGCTAAAATGTACGTTCGGACAAATCCCGTCGACGTTGATGGTTACAAATCCTTTGAGGCCGATGATACAGAACAAACCGAAAGCTACTATAATGGATTTTGCACCGATGGTAAACATAATGCCGTTCGGCATGTGTACCTCATTAAGCAATCCAACGGTTGCTTCGGCTACATCTGCTGCAATGGGAGTACTAACACCTATGCCTTGTATTCCTGTTATTGTTGCACCTTGGGCTCCCGGAGGGAAACAACTGATTACCAACATGCCGGCATTGCTTGACAACTGTAAACTGATGTGTGCTTTCGGGGGAAGCATATCTATAAACATGCCAGGACATACTTGCAACTCTGAAGGAAAATAGAGTAACGCATTGTATCGACATCAAATCATAAAGACTCTGCTGAAAAATTAAAATTATTCATTTGACAAAGCATCCATACTCATCTGTTTTCCGGCATCTTCACTATGAGCGGCCTGTTTCTCCTGCTCGGCACTCTCTTTTTCGGCCTGCTGTTTCAAATAAATCTGATAAGCCTTCTCTATCTGCTGTTCTTTCTCTTCTCGATAAGATTGGCATAAATCAAGATGTTTGGAATGTATTTGATCTAGTTCATCTTTCGCTTCATCGCTCTCTTCAGGTTTGGCATTAACCAAGTGTTTTCCAATCTTTACGCCATAAGTAGCATGTGTCGAATCTACCTTTGCCTTAAACTCATCATAAATCGTCTTAACATAATCCATCCCTGCATCTCGTCGATCTTTATTCATCTCCGGCATCGTACACAAGATATACTTATCGTTATCTTCGTCAGAATCTTGCGACTCGGATGCAGATTCAGAGTCATCATCTGATTCATCTAGTGACTTAACTTCGATTTTATATTCTGGATGAACAACTCCTATCCCTTTACATATGGGGAAAATAAAAGACGGATCCTTCGGAATAATCGCAAATTGAGTATCTTCCTGAATCGCAACATCTGCAACATCCTCCAGATTCATATGTTCTCCGTTTATCTCTACTTCTACTGATAAAAGAGCTGCCGGTTCAGCCAATACGCTAAAATTTATAAACTGGTAATTCATGTAGACAACATAACCGCCCATCTTTTGTTGAGCCTCATTCAATAAGTTGAGTACTGTCCTTTTCATATCCCCGACTTTTTAAACTGTTGTGAGATTTCTATTTCTTTTTCAATTTCATATGCAAATTCATGATATCATTCCCCTTCAGATGAACTGATTCTTCGGCAATTTTCGTTCCTTTAACCAAACGGACACGATATGTTCTATCAACAGGCAGATTACGCAATACACAAGGAGTTGATCCAACTGCGACTCCATTCAAATAAACCTCGGCATCCAATTCATCGCATGATATGTTCAACAAACCATAATCAGCCAAAGGTGATTCCAGATTCAATTCGACCTTCTTACCCGCCTCAACCCAGAAATATTCTGTCCGAGAATCCAAGCTGTCCTTTGTAGAACTTACAGCATAAAAACCGGGAAGCAACTCTCCTTGCCACTCTCCTTTAGCGACCTTTTCCCGATTAAGCCATATCTCGGTATCTGCGTCAAATGCACGAATATATACACTGGTCAAAAATTTATCCGACTCAGCCTCACCTTTATATCCTAAATCCAAACCGGGAGAAGACTCTGCTAATCTATTTCCACGTTTATCGATCGAATTTTGTGACAAAAACAGCAATGAACCTAATTGTGATTCAGATTTGTCAAATGGGACCAAATGCACATTTCGTAAATCGACAACTTTTCGTTCAGCGTTTTCGATATCGATAAATTGATCGTAATAAAACCTATCTCCTCGGCAAATTGTCAAACGGTAACGACCTGGCATCAATCGCCCAGTTTCGACACGATTGATTCCCAATGACTGTCCATCCAACAAAATCTGAGCCCCAGAGATATCAGTCTCTACTGTCAAATAAGAATAAAAAGGCTCCAATTCAAATTGTTTTTCCAAACGCAAAGAATCTGTTAATTCAAATGTATCGTTCAAAGTTTTGTAAAAAGGGGATTCGATACGACAAACATGTTGGCCAAGAGAAAGATATAAAGACAAATAACCATTCTGAACAGGATATATCAAACTATCTACATAAACGATGACGTTTTCGGGTCGTATATTAAATACTGCCCATTGCTTCTCCTGTTGATATTCCTTTTTTAAACTCTCTGTATAAAGATAAGCATGATAATGCCTCTTTTTTTTCAACCACTTACCCGGGACTTTCCATACTATCTGTCCATAATCAGGATGTTTGACGGTCAAAGATGATGTATGGTGAGGTAATGTCAGTGTAACAAAACCTTCACCTTCCGTAATGGGAACAGATGTCGTTCCCACATAAAATTGGAAGCCCTTTTCATTGGTAAAAAAATCGAACTGCGCAAACTTCTTATCTGTCGTGAACGAGGCTTTTCCTATAAAAGGTTTCTTGTAGCGGGCAAAATCCTCGACTCGCATTCGCTGAGCTGTCAAAGATAGTGAAAGCACACTGAATATTATAATCCACAAATATTTCATCCGTGTAGTTCGTATAATACCTAATATACAAACATACATAAAATTAATGGAATAATTATGCGTCAATCCAAATAAATCCCCATACTTGTATAACAGAAAACAAATAAATAAAACCTATATACCATCCGTATCAACGGATATAAAAATTAAAAAATATTATCCTTATAAATATTGATTTCAACCATTTAGATAATTTTTCATGAATATTTATTATTTTTGAATAGTAAACAGATAAATCAGCTACGATGGAAAAAAACAACCCAATCCCGCAAATCGGTCAGGCATGGGGAGCGGATATATTTCCGCAGCTCTCCTGGTTCAAAATCGACAAGCTGAAACAAGCCAATGTAATGGTGGTAGGCTGTGGCGCTTTGGGTAATGAAGTTCTGAAAAATCTGGTACTTTTCGGTATAGAACATTTGGTTATCGTAGATTTCGACACAATCGAACAATCCAATCTGACCCGTTCCATTTTTTTCGATCAAGATGATGCAAGATATAATCGACAAAAAGCAACTGTAGTTGCAGAAAAAGCTCATAAAATAAATCCCGAACTAAAAGTTTTACCTCTCTATGGCAATATATGTCACGACATAGGATTAGGGCTTTTACGACAAATGGATGTTGTTGTAAGTTGTGTCGACAACAGATGGGCACGTTATTGCCTGAACAGGCTTTGCATGAGGGCAAACATTCCTTGGATAGATGGAGGCATAGACCGCCTCGAAGGAACGGCAAGAGTATTTATCCCAGGGAAAAATTGTTATGCCTGCAATCTGGGATCGGAAGCATTGAAAGACATGTCGTATCGGTTGTCTTGCTATTCCGTAATAAAACGGAATGAGCAGTCCGGAAGAGTCCCCACGACTCCAATTATAGCATCTATAATAGGCGCTGTGGAGGCTCAAGAAGCAATAAAACTGCTGCATGACGACAAATTAAAAAACGGAGAACTAACTTCGCTGTGTGGTAAAATGTTTTATTATGAAGGACAACATTTAACGTCCAGAATTGTCGATTTTATTGGTTATGACTCCGAATGTCCTGCCCATGAGCAATGGAATCCGATTGAAAAAACATTAATTACAACTAGCTGGGAAATAGGTGATTTATTAAAATATCTATCCGAAATATTTGATTGTCGAAAAATCGAAATTATACTCCGAAATCACTGTTTTGTCGATTATCTGACCATCCGAAAAGATGAACGTAAAATCGCTGCAATGCTACCTGATTACGCCATTGAACGATTCATTGAAGAAGATAAAACGTTAAACCATTTTCCATTAAGCGCTTTCTATCAACACGAAATAAAAACAATCGACAGCTCTTTTCTTTACAAAAAACTTACCCTTAAACAACTAGGATTTCCTGCATGGGACATTTTACACGTAAATACGGAAAAGGGCAATCGTTACGTAGAACTGGCTGACGAACTAAATTATTCTGAATTCTTATTTCAAAACAAAAAGGCATGATGAACGAAACAAATCTATTTGACATCAGCGCCGAATATTTGCTGAATTATCTGTATCCAGACAATACAAATGACTGGAAAGTCGATTGTGCCGGTACATTTTATCGAAATTACAGACCGGACGTTCTTTCTATCAATGAAAACGATCATACCGTACAACTCTCTCGCGACAGTTTTTTACGTTTGTTACCTCAAGGTATAATCGCTATGGACGATGCGTTGAAAGGTCCTGATTTTGAACAAAAATATGAAAAACTGAAAAAAAGAGAAGAACTGTTGCGGGAACTATTCAAACCTATAGACACACTTGCTTTCAGATTCAGACTCCATATAGAAAAACAGGCAGCTCAACTGACCCATGATAAATTAGAACTTATTCTAAAACAATATTTTGATTACGATTGGACAAAAGAGGAAAACCCATACATAAAAAAAACTGCACCTTTATTGCTATTCATCAGTCGCTTGCGCGCAAATTTCGGTTTTATACGAAATCTACTGGCATTACTATTCGAATGCAACGTGGAAATGAAAACCGGGAAATACTCATGGAGTGAAAGATCTCAATGTTCGCGGCCGTATGTCGAATATCAATTGATCATCCCTGAATTGACCAGCGATACATACAATTCCATGAACAAAATTATCAATCCGTTCAGAGAATTTATTTGCGAATGGTTCATCCCTTTCGACACTCATTGCATAATTGCAATCAAATATCATGATCAATCTTTTGTGTTAGGAGACAACCTTACACTGGATTACAATACAGAAATCATAACAGATTCATCAACCCAGAATATTGACAGTTAACTAAGAGCAAATTATGAATATCAACTCAAGAATAGACTGGAAAGCTGGCATGGCACTATCCGCCCAAACCTTTGTGGAACTGGACGAAAACCTTGCAAAAAGGCAACAAGTTACAAGCCGCGCGGTTAATGGAACCCAATTCGGACTAATCCCTTTTACCGAATTCAATAACCGAGGCGGATTTGTACGTAATAAACTGGAAATAGAACGTTTGGCCTGTATGGCTCTTCTCCCCTCGGGAAAAATATTGCATATCGATGAAGAAGTGGTCGTTTCAGTCCCTTTGGTATATGGTGATGAATATTATTTGGCTTGCGGATTCGGTGAAACAGAAACAGAATTTGATATCAAAACTGTCCCATTTGTCAGACCGGAATATACATATGGAATTTACGCTTTGAATGAACTGGAAGGTACAGACCTATTCCCTGTGATGAAATTTAAAGTCAACGATGGAGTCTTCTTAATTGACGAAGCATATATTCCGCCTTGTCTGCACATCTCTTCAAACGAAAGGTTTCAACCTTATATAGAACAACTGGCACAAAAAATCGCAGGACTGGCAGAACATCCTAATCTGGAATCAGGCGAAGGGAAACGAGCTTTTCAGCGTTATGCATATCTGCTAAAAAAATATGACTCTAAAAACAGAACATTCCATTTCGTACAATTGACTAATGAAATAGCTCAAGCTATTGACTATTACATAGTTTCTCCTAACACGGAAACGCCAATAGCTATACAGAAATATTCAGAATATGATATTGCAAAATGGATGGAATGGTTGGACGAATATGTCCACAGTGCAGCAACAATTCTCGACAAAGTAGTATTGGAAGATAAATCCATTGATTTCGATGAACTGAAAACTCAGGTAAAGGCTGAACTATATGAAAGACTATATCCTGAATTATCCGAAAAACTTTATGGCGAACTACGGAATAAACTTTACGCTGAAATTTCAGAAGAATTAACACACAAATTGGTCGACTATATAAACAACAAATTAAAAACCGACCTGCATGATATTTTATCGGGAGAGTTGTCTAAAAAACTTTTCGACAATCTGTATCCAAGCTTATACGACAATTTATACAATGCATTGTATGTTCCCGAAGAAAAAGAAGAACAAGATGAATTCATGCCTTTAATTTAAACTACCATGAGTATTTTACTTCCATTGAATGTGACTGACGGTAAATTGGTCCGAACTTCTGAGACAAAAATGGCAATCAATGCATTTATCGAATTACTATTGACCACGCCATGCCATAGTTGCGCATCGGATCCTCATTTCGGATTTATATTCAACAACCTTAAATTCGAAATATTCAATGAAAATGAAGGTGTTATATATAATTCAGGAAGCAAATATGTAAACTATGCTGAATTATACAACAAAAAAGTATCAGGCACATCGAAAAGTATAAATACTTTTGCCATTGAGTTGAAAAAAGCTATAGAACAGTATGAAAAAAGATTATCCGATATTTCTGTAACAATGGCATACATGAAAAATATGAAAAAAATTCAGATTAACATCGAAGGAACTATTACTAATACCAATGAAACTTATCAATATACGACAAGTATTGACATCTGGAATTAAATCCACAAATGAAATCTCGTTTGAACATAAATTAAGAATAAAATGAGACAGACCATATTTACAACGCGGCAAAGAGCGGAAGAGATAATAAAAGAAGCCATTACGATTTGGGAACAAAGCAATAACAACGAACAATTGGAAGGGGTGGAGCAAGATCCCGTATTATCACTGTTAATGACGGCTCTCGCTTATCAAGCCAACGAAATAGACAATGAAATAGAACAGCTTAAAACTGACATTCTAAATGAGTTCGCAAATATGCTAATCCCATATGAGAGAATTCATGCTCTTCCAGCAACTGCTGTTGTAAAAGTAAGTCCAGATGAAAATATTCCTGTGATGATATTGGATCACAACATAAATTTTGCTTTGGCTGATACATCGTTCAAATTTATTCCACTGTTAAATACAAAAATATTCAATTGCAATATATCATCAGTTGTCCGACTGGATAACCGACGGTGGAAAGTAATCCTCCAATTCAAAGAGCCTGTAAACAACTTATCGGGTATGACTTTTATGTTGGGCAACACAAATTTTCAAGATCTCAAAATTTTTGCCAACGGACATCCAATACCGTTAATAAAACCTTGGGATTATGCCGATCTGCCTTTGGATAACTGTTTCTCTCTCGAAAACATGATTTACAACCAATCTCCTCTATTTCAGTCTTGCAACACCTGGTTCGACATGTTTGCAAAACAAAACGTCAGACTATTCTGTATCGACAATTATAAAACAGCGGCACAAACATATCCGAATGAATCCATAGAACTTATTTTTGAATTTTTCGGAATAAACGACAAATTCATATTCGACAAAACTCAATTATTCCTGAATTGTACCATTTTAGCAAATGTCGCAGTACGCTCGGCAACTCTTTCGTCAAACTCTCCTATTGTACATCTGTCTGGTGAAAATAACGACCCTCAAAAATGGCAATTCCTGCACTTAATACGACCCGCTGAGACTCAACTGTTCAAGGATGAACCGATCGAAATCAGAAAGATTGCAACGGATCGATTCAATCCGGAACATTTAGTGAAACTGGCTTCGACACTAATCAGTCGGTTCGCTTCGGATTACTATGCTTTCCAAGATATCGATTTTTTAAAAGACGGAACTTTAATGGAACAATTTTATGCTCTATTGAAAAAAATGTCCGAAGGTATAGATAAAAATGCCCAAAAGAGCTCTCAAGGTTTATACCTTATGCTAAAAAACAATAATGGATTCCACACAAAAGATATAAGCCTGAATATCGACTATTTGGTGACAAATGGAAGTATGGTTAATACATTTCTAAACGCTAAAAGCCTATTCAACGTATTACCCGGCACACATATCAAATCAATAATGTTGGTAGCTGAACCGATGCCAGGGCATGACGAACTGCAAGGTGTCGATGCCGAACAGAGTCTTGCAAAATACTACATGATAACCAATGACAGGATTGTAACACCGGCTGACATTAAAATATTGTGTTACAATGAGCTGGCTAATCGGTTTGGAATTACCAACGATATGATTACAAAAATAAAAGTACGCAATATCCAACATACCGAATATACTCATTGCGGTTATGAAACCCATGTATACATAACATTGAAAGACAATCCATACATAAGACGTAGTTTTCAGGAAAAAATCCCATCTACAGAACTGATATTGCAAAAAATGATCGAAGTTCGAAGCACCAACATATTACCAGTACAAGTGAGTATCGAAATAATTCAACCAATGTAATAACCGACTATCGTTTGTAAGAATGCATAATTTAATATTTTTGTAACCATATAAAATTGCAATTAATGGAAGATTTCTTTTTAGACATCGTATATAAAGACAAAAAAGTCAGATTCCGTGTAATAAACCCTCACGCGCCTTTAAGCTCTTTGATGAATAATCTGAGACACGCTATCGGAAAAGACGGACGTCTCATATTCGATTTCCCGTCAATCGACCAGACGGGAGCTCCTTTGGATTATTTTTTCGGAAAAGAGGATCCTACAACCAATGAAGTAAGGGTACTCAGACCACGAATCGGGAAAACAGATCAAACTTTAGATGACTATAATATCAAAAATGGGGATACGATATTTTTAATTCCCGATCCTTTCCCGGGATAATGCAAAAACTCGAAGAAGATGCAAGTCGAAAAAATCAATTGGGAAGAGTTCGATCCGATGAAACTGACCGGACGAAACCGACGATTGCTAAACGAATGGAAACGATTGGATTACGCTCTTCAGAAACGTAATGACATAGATTATCAGATCATAAAACGAAATACAGACGGACTCCCAACGGAATATATCATAACATACCGGATTCGTTCGATATGCGGAGTTGAACAAATAGAACGACTCAATGAAATTGGAGTCTCTAATCCACCTGTTTTTGCGTCGAAATTCGTATTAAGAATCAATCTGCCTGAAAATTATCCTTGCATCGATGCTCCGCCAGAATTTTATTTTCTAACGCAAAATGCAGAAAAAGATCCGATTTCTCATCCATGGCATCCGAACATCCGTTATTTCGGCGAATTTGCAGGAAGGGTATGTCTGAATACTCCTGACACATATTCTGGATTGGAATGGTGCGTGGAGCGTATTGCCCACTATCTCAGATATGAACGATATCATGCAATTCAAGAACCTCCTTATCCGGAAGATTTTAAAGTCGCTGAATGGGTCATAAAACAGGGAGAACCTAACGAATGGATATTATTCGATCAACAATCAACTTAAAAATAAGAACATTAATCCAATTTATTTATAATTAATTTGTTATTTTTGTTCATATATTGAAAAAATATGAAGTTCCTATACAAAGTTATATATGGTCTTATTATTTCTATTTGTTTCAACTGGAATCTAAATGCTCAAACAATAAAGTATATAGAAGTTTCAGGAAACACTCCTTATGTGGATCATATTGCACTTATGCAAGGAACCGACGACATGGATCTCCTTGTAAAAATCGCTTTCAAAGAACCCGACAATAGTCTTACAATAAGTCTTATCTCATACCGAAAATTATTTGTCCCTCAAAGCGATATAAGGTATTCGCAGGTAGTCAGACATTCCAAATTACGGCCAAACAAACTACCTTATGTCGTAGAATATGATGATCAGACAGAATTCATATTGACCAAATCATTAAAAAAATCTATCGCACCCAAAAGAAAACATATTTTCAACCGGTGGATCGAATATGAGGGATTGCAACCTCAACCTACAAATTACAAAATGGTAAACGACTATATCGAACAAACTTTTGATATTCTGAATAAAGAAGCGGATGTATCAATCACTTTACGAGATATTTTGGTGATGGCCCAACTGCC
>CASFSC010000223.1 GCA_949296995.1 uncultured Alistipes sp.
GATATGAACATCAATATCTCATCCGACATTATTGAATCAACTTTTGGTATTTACAAGAGCAAGAAATCTCCAAACAAGCTGTATGACTTCCTTTGCTCTGATTATACCGTTATATCCAAATATCACGAACCAAATCGTTACTAAAACATTTAATTTCAAAGAACGCTTGACTAATGTTAAACTGAAGGACGTTGATACTTGGAGAACCGAGCATTTGTCCATAAACTGGGTTACAGAGCGAACCAAAACACTTAAAAAAGCGATTTAAAATTGGGACGCAAAACTGGACACCCTACCTGATAAGTCGGGATTCCTCTCTCATTTATTGAAAACTCAAGTGTAATATTGCCCGACGGAGAAGAGATGCTTTCTGCTTTTGCCATAAAGCACGATAAAAGCAGAAAGGCTGCTATTATTATTTTCATAACTATCTTTCTTTTTATAAATTCATTTATTTGGAATAAACGACACGGACCTTTACTTCGGTTGTACAGTCAGTGCAAGGTATATCAATGTTCGTACATTTTCTTTTTACGTCATAAGAATAATTAGAAGTTTCCACTCCATTCACTTTTACCGCTACAGGTTGCGTCGTATTATAGATGCGAAAAGTATATGAACGAGCATTGACACCGTTCGTATAAATTCCCTGACGAGGAGTAATGACATATTCTCCTTTATTATTTTTGAATGATTGTCTTAAGATTGTTGTTGCAAAAACGGTACTATAATCATTATTATCACCATCATCTTCATACAATACCCCCTCACCCTTGCAACCTGACACGAAGTTTAAAATCAGATGTCCGGGACGTTCTGTCACATTCATTACAGTAGGAGGATTATAAGGAATAATTGCACCTTGTTTAAAAAAATACGGAATTTGCTCCTGCGTAAAACACATTGTTTTTATGCACGGTCCTTCAATCAATTCATCTGTAGCCACACTCCACCATTTCCCCTCAGGAAACCAGATTTCTTTTGAACTGATACCATCTTCCAAAGCCGGTTCTGTTATCGGAGCTACTAAAATGTCGTTTCCAAAGAAATATTCACCTTCATATTTATATGCCTCTTCACTTTCAGGGTATTCATAGTAAAGTGGACGGCACATACCTATACCTGTATCAAATGTCTCACGAGCCATTGTATATATATAAGGGAAGAGTGCGTAACGAAGTTTTACGGCATCGCGTAACTTAGGAAAATTGGGAAATTTCCATATACGCCGTTCTATCCGGCTGTCATCAGTGGCATGACTGCGGAATATAGGGGTAAACACTCCAAACTGAATCCAGCGAAGCATCAGTTCCGGGTCATTTACAATTTTTTCATCGGTAAACGCATGGCCTCCAAGGTCATGTCCCCAGAAAGCGTATCCTACATTTGATGCAGTGGAAGTAAAGTACGGCTGAAATGCGAGAGTCGGGAAATTTATAAGGGCATCTCCCGAAAAACCAATTTGGTAACGATGGCTCCCTAATCCTCCCCAACGATGAAAGATTACAGGTCGGCGGTCAGGCCTGTTTTTAACCATATCATTGTAAAACACATGATTGCACCAGAATGTCTGTCCAAGACCGGGAGTATATGGACTCGTAAGATGTTGTTGCCAGTCGAGCCACCAGAAATCCACACCTTCAGATTCATGGTCACGGATTACGTTGTCAAAGAATGACTTTGTAAAATCCGGATAATCAAGATACCAGGCAATTTTGCCGTTACTACCATATTTACCGCCAAGTTCCCTATTCATTGCTTTGTAATAGGATGGAGATTCGATACTGTCAATGCCATCTGCCGGATGGAGATTTAAAGCGATTTTGTAACCGTTGTCATGGATTTCCTGAAGAAGTTTAGTCGGTTCAGGTATTAAGTTGGTATTCCAAGACCAGCCGGTCCAACCTCCGATATTCTCCGACTCACTTGATGCCTTGCCATTCCAATGCCAATCCATATCAAGAATCATTACGTCGGTAGGGATATCGTTCTTCTTAATTTCTCGCATAATCTCCCGATAATCATCGGCTGAATATGAATAGTAACGGCTATACCAATAGCCGAAAACGTATGCCGGTGGTAAAGGAATTTTACCGGCTATTTTGGTAAAATCTCCGATAGCTTTCTTATATTCATTGCCATAGCCCATAAAATACAGGTCAATAGCCTGAGGGTCATTACGATATGCCCACCAGTCATATCCAACCTCCGGATTTGGCTCAAGTGCAAATGAGTGACTCCCGTCAGCACGTGTTGCTTCCCATGAATCATCTATTACAGCCCAACCGGATCGGGATATTAATCCGTTTTCCAATTCACTCCGTTTATTGTCTCCATTGCTACCGTCAAGAGTCCGACAAGTCCCTTTAAGGTTTAGCGGATCTTTTTTCCCTGGATACCAAAGTGTTTCACAGCCATGGTTTTCAATGGTAATAGTGAGGTTTTCCGGAGATGCCGGACTTGTTTTCGGATTGGTTCCTTTTCGGTATTTGAGTTTTACTTTATCAGTCTGGATATACAAGAATCGGTCATCTTCTTTTTTCTTGAAATCTACCAATTCAAGATTACGGTTGACAACTGTAAATGTAGGACGGTCTTCGAACATGCCTTTTTCACTATATTCTATACGAATCATTTCTGGAGTCAGTACTGTGAAGCGTGCATTGCCACATATAACCACTGCCTTGGAATTTGCTATCGGATTATTATTGTCAACTGTAGCTCGAACAAATGGTGCCATGCTTAGCATCACCGCCAATCCTATCCACTTCATTATTCTTTTTTTATTCATATAAATGTACTGTTAAGTAAGTGATCTAAAATATTTTTATATTCAGCATAAATTATTAATTAGGGTGTTAAGTTTTATGTTCCTGTTTTTGCTCTGATTTTAGCACTAAACAAAAACCTAACCAATTAGTTATCAGTAATATGTAAATACTATGCAACTTCAAATTTAACATCAAAAAAAGATGCTTCATTTTGATTGTGCTCTTAGTTTATGAACTTGATTTATTTTCAGCGACTTAAGAAAATGTTGATTTCAAAATTATTCAAAAGTTGGAACATCAAACTGAACACCCTACATACCAACTCAAAAAATCCATGCGGATGTACTCCACCCCCATTTCCGAAAAATGCTTGAAGAATCCGTCAATGTATT